>NZ_MUFN01000001.1:0-62153 GCF_001996205.1 Salinivibrio sp. IB574
CGCCCTTTTGCAACCCTTTCAGCTCATCCATTGCGGTAGACGTATCGCGCATCTGTTGCACCACACGATGCGCATGAGTAAGCAGCACTTGGCCTTCTTGCGTTAGCTGAATCCGCTTCTCGCTACGTACGAAAAGAGGCATAGAAAGATGGTGTTCAAGCTTTTTGATAGCGATACTCAACGCAGGTTGTGCAATGTGAAGCTGCTGTGCGGCGTGGGTGAAGCTCCCCGCCTCCGCGACAGCAATAAAGTAACGCAGCTGTTTAATGTCCATGTATAAATAATAGATATGGATAATATAAATTTAATATATTTTATTAATCACATTGCCGTTGCTAGCATGATCACAACTTAATGAGATGATGAGGTTGTCATGATTGAGCTTGGCTCATCGCGTTACCGATTAACGGCCTTTGCTCTGGCATTCGGCTCCTTCCTTATTTTTTGCAACTTATATCTCTTTCAGCCGATGTTGCCAGTATTTGCGAGCAACGATGGGATCAGTGAAACCCGTGCCAACTGGTTGCTGGCTGCCGCGACCTTAGGTCTTGCCTTCTCACTCGTCCCGTGGGCGGTATTGTCCGAACGACTCGGACGCCGTCCGATTATGCTAGTCAGCCTCTGGATGCTCCCTGCGATCGGGCTTCTGATGGCAGCAACCAACAGCTTTTGGTTGATTGTTGGGTTACGGGCGTTGATGGGCGCAGCATTAGGTGGCTTTGCCGCGGTTGCGGTCGCGTATATGGCTGAAGAATTCTCTGCTAAAGCGTTTGCGATCGCGGTAGGCAGCTATATCAGTGCCAACTCTCTTGGCGGGATATCCGGACGTGTTGCGGGGGGAATGATGACCGATTGGTGGGGCTGGCAAGGGGCGGTGCTAGGGATGGCCGTATTGAGTTTGTTGGGCGTCGCTTTGGTGACGAAATTATTGCCGCGTCAGCAATACTTTACCCAGGGGAATACCTCGTTATTGACTCACTCGCGAGGCGTGCTATCTCATCTTCGTACCGCAAGGTTGTGGCTAGCTATGTTAATTGGCGGTATTAACTTTGCGTTATTCGTCAATTTGTTTTCGGTAATGGCGTTCCGGCTGGTGGCGCCGCCTTATCAATTGCCGGTGAGTTTGGTTTCGTCGGTCTTTATCTGTTATCTCGCGGGCACCGTTACATCACGATTGAGTGGACGCTGGGTACTTAGGTTCGGTGCGATTCGTGGCATGGCATTTGGCACCATTGTTGCCATGTTGGGCGTATTAGTGACCTTACACCATGACATCACTTGGATGATTGTTGGATTACTGGTGGTTAGTGGCGGGGCATTTTTCACTCACTCTCTCGCTTATGGTTGGGTAAGCCGACAAGCCAATCAGGGTAAAGCGACGGCAACGGCCTTGTATCTGGTGCATTACTACACTGGTGGTAGCTTAGGTGGCTTTTACCTGATTGCCGCTTGGCAACACTATGCTTGGGAAGGTGTGGTGGTCGCTGCGTGCAGCTTGGGTTTTGCTGTGCTGGGACTTGTATTTGCGCTTTACAAGTCAACGGGAAAAAGCAAACCCGCCGCCTCTTCATCAGAAACGGCGTTGAGCCATTAATGGCACTAGCTGGTTTCTAGGGCGCTATTGATATAGCTTGCCGTTTCTCTGGCATCGTTGGGACAGTGCTTACCGACTTGATATTGACGCGTACAGTTGCGACCTTCTGCCTTCGCTTGATAGAGCGCGCTGTCTGCGCGCTCTATCAGTGACGACAATGTATCACCAGTTTGATAGCTGGAAATGCCAATTGATGCTGTCACTTTCAGTGGAGTATCTCGTTCGTCAATAAAGACATCCATCGCACGAATTTCATTCAGCAATCGGTCTGCAATCTGTTGTGCGCTGTCGACATTGCATTTGGGAAGAAAAACGATGAACTCTTCACCGCCAAAGCGACCAAAAATATCTGACTTTCGCAGTCGCTCTTGCACGGCACGTGTGAAAGATTGCAAAACCACATCGCCTGCGTAGTGCCCCCATTTATCATTGATACGTTTAAATTTATCCAAATCCAGCAATAGGACCGAGAAAGGAGAGTGCCTGTCTTCACTGATCGCTAAGGCGCGCATCGCTAGTTGCAGAAGCATTCGGCGGTTATAAATACCGGTCAGCGGATCCAGCGTGGCTTGGCGATACAACCTGAGAATCATATGCAACTGTGAAAGCTGTGACCATAACACCATCATGGCAATCACTGTTTGTAGCCAGTAGGACGAAATATTATCCGGATTGAGCAATACACCGCTAAACGAGTCCACCCACAAGTGACAGGCGAGGGTGACGCTCATCAGCGTTAAGCTCTCTTTCATGGTGAGCGGGAAAATCGTCAGCATCACTATCTGGATAATGGGCAATAACGTGTAGCTGTATGAGAATGCGGTATTTTCAGATGGAAAACCTAGTGTATGGCTGGCTGAGAAGTAAAAAAGGTTTGTGACACAGACCATTGCCATCAAGCCCAGCTTGGCGGCTTTGAGGTTGTTCACTTTGTTGACTGAAAAGCCAATGGTGATCAAGGTGACGGCAAGCATCAAGCGCTCTAGAGAAAGCTGCGCGGCAACGGCTTTATCCGCTAAAAATAGAAAATCAGCGGGTGACCAAGCGATGGTAAGCGCCGCCCAAACATAACAAAGCACACACAAGCGGCTACGTAAATACGTACTGCGGGTATTGTTAAAGCTATTGGCATGCTTTTTTGCGCTCCAAAGCTCGAGAAAAGAGATTTGAAGCTTGTAGACAACATGACTCATGTTTTCAGTCATTGCACTCATGTCTGCTCCCGCGTGTACAAAGGTTCCGGTGGTACGTCCATTTTTGTTATGATCGCAACGTGATGCTAAATCGTTTTTTGTTGTCATAAGTGTTGGTATTAGCGTGCAAACTTTCCAGTATGTTGTACGCATTTACAGTAGTTGTTAGGCCCATTGTGATCCCGCAAATTGTTTACCGTAGAAAGTAGTCTTTGTTGCGGGTTTTTTATTGATCGCCATAAGGTTTTTTGTTTGCTATGTACGCGTTAGTTGCTCCTTCTCTTGTGTCTGCCGTTTTAGGTGCGCAACTTGTCTTATCTTTGGCGTTGCTCAAAGGTGAAATTTGTCCGGGCCAGCGGGGCCGCTTCCATCGTGCGTATTGGGTACTGGTGTTCGCATGGGTGATATTGGTTCCATCTAGCTTTTTAGCCACTATACCCTTTCTGTTTTTAGGCTTATTTGCGTTTCGATCAAAAACTGGAAAAACCCGTCATTCCGGTCCCATTCCTTTGCTTCATGTCGCAAACTTAACGGCATTTGTTGCATGGTTAATCATTACGGCGAGTCAGGGCTGGATGGTCGCTGTATTTGGCTTGCTGCAAGTGGTACTTCTGGGAGCCAGTGCCGGACACGGCCTTTTAGTTAGAGCCAAATCACGCTTACAAGCGTTTGATAACTTATTGCCTCTGGCGAGCGTGCTGGCGTTGATGGCAATGGTGTTACTCGTCGCCGTGGTGGCATCGCTATCAACACTTAATGCAGTGAATATTAATGCCTTATTTGCGGGGGCTGGATTAGGCTTGTTGGGTATTGCTGCATCCATTTGGCATTTGCTCAAACAAACCAAACCAACGTGGTGGCGTTTATTGATTGGGTTTGGCTTTTTGTTCGCAGCCAGTGTCAGCCTGAACACCATTGTTATGGGGTGATTTGGCGAGTGCTCTCGAGTGTTTCTATACTGTAGGGAGAGCTTTGTTGACCCAACAGTATCCGCCGAAACAAGGAGAGAGCGCTATGGATATCAACAATATCCATCGTTTGGATGGGGCAATATTTTTCAGTATTGCTAATGAACGTTTGCGTTTAGAGTGCGATAGCCTTGAATCATTGATGGCCCATTTCGATCTAGATGATGAGCAAATCCGAGACAAATTTAACGACATTGGTTGTGAGTACGATCCGCTAACTAACCAACTGAAATTGAAATAACCTGTCGTTCTATCCACACACCGTTTTAGCGAAGGCTCACCCAGACTTGGAGTGAGCCTTTTCTGTTTTTCTTGATTAGTGTTCTGCGTAGAACGCGCTGGCCTTATTCGTGACAACTATTTTGTTTTTGTTAAAAAATTGATCATCCGCACTATGAAGCACTACGCTTAATGTGGCGAAATTTTATATAAAAGCGGCCGAATTCTCGGTAACACGACACAGACAGAAGGACGTTTGGAATGCCGCGACGCGCTTGGAGCATTATTGTGATAACAGTCCTCGTTGGGGTAGGTTTCTCTGCTCTGACTGGCCATTTGCTGTTCCAGTCGGAGCAAAATGCGATTCGCAAAGAAGTCCAAAAAGATGTCAATAATGCTGCCATGGCACTGGGCAGGGAAGTCAACCTTGGTTTAGAGCTTCTGTACGCGGTGAAAAATCATTTTGATGCGGGTCATCGCCTTAGTGCTCGCAATTTCCAGCCGATGACATCAGGCGTGTTGGAGCGTCACCTAAGTTTTAAGTCAATTGAGTGGGTGGATATAGTGATGCATCATCAACGACGGCACTATGTCCAAGATGCGATGCAAGAGGGCTCGCAACAGGGAACCGATATTGTTGAGTTTGATGAGACAGGGGCATTGATCCCCGCTCAACGGCGAGATATGTACTTTCCTATCCGTTTTACGTCTAGCGCGAGCAGTAATCAGTCGGTGATTGGATATGATATGGGTTCGACTGCTGTGACTCGCCAAGCGCTTAAAACCAGTTTCAACACCGGAGTGCCTGTTGCAACACCTGCGACAACGGTCAAAAGGGCGTATGGCAGCGTACAGGGCTTTTTGCTGATTATGCCGATTCTCCGTGACCCAGAACAGTTAAGTGGCGAAGAGACGAGTGACCTTCGCGGCTTTTTAGTCGCGGTCATTGATATTGGAGAGCTCGTTAATCTCGCGATTAATACGGTGATTAATGATGGGATTAACTTCTCGCTTAATGATATTACCAATGAGCGAAACCCTCAGCTTTTGCATAGCGAAATAGCCACTCTCAGTTCACCGGTGAACAAGACGTTAACCCAGCAGTCACTCCCGGTATTTTTCGCAGGCAGAGAGTGGCAAGTTGAAGGATATCCAACCGCTGAGTATGTAGCAGCACGCCAGTCCTACATGCCCTATTGGGTGTTCGCGGCAGGCACCATCATTTTTATCATCATCAGCTATCTGCTCTATCGACTACAACTGAGAACCTTAACCGTACAGGCACAGGTTGATCAGAAAACCCGTGCATTACGAGACGCAAACACCAAGCTCGAGTCGATGACGAAGTGTGATGGTTTAACCGGACTGTACAATCGCAGCCATTTTGAAGCGGAGTTAGAGCGTGAAATTCAGCGAGCACTGCGAGAAGAAACTCCGCTGAGTTTGATGATTGTGGAAGTTGAGCGTTTATCGGATTACAACCTCAAGTATGGCCGTTTATCCGGCGATCAAGTGCTTCGCCGCCTGTCAGAAGCGTTAGATAATATGCTGAAGCGCCCTGGTGATTTGTTATGCCGATACAGTGGCAGCCAATTTGTCGCAATACTACCGCGCACAGAGGGCGCCCAGCGACTGGCTGAAGAGTGCTTACTGACGGTAAAACGCTTACAGTTACCGTTTGAACGAGAAGAGGGGGCCATGTTAGTAGACGTTTATGTCGGTGGGGTAACGCTCAGCGATCACGAGCAAATGACGGTGGCGAGAATGTGCTCTTACGGGGAGATAGCGCTAGCTCGCGCGAAAGCTGACGAACCAGAACGCTGGCATTGGATGGAGATAGAATAAAACGGCACCCGAAGGGCGCCGTTCGGTTTATCTACGGCGTGTTGTTTTGCACGGTTTTAAACGTCAGTGTCGTCTTATGGTTAGCAAGTGTTAGCTGGTTGTCGGTTATGTTGATTTGACTCCAGTCGCTGAGTACGTCACTGACTGTGAATTCCATATCCATCGCTTGAGAGGCACATGCCATACGTGTGCTCGCCATCCGGTCGATACGAAAACGGCTATTTTCGAGCTGGGCATTACCGAAATAGCGGTTGCAACCGCTATAACCACTCGCGACCATATCAGTATTAACGGTAAGGGTTGGTGCCCCTTCCGCATTAATGGCTTGGTCATCGACCATCGCCAACTGCCACTTTTGAGCGCTATTCTCAACGGTGATCGCCTTATTGTGGCAATGAAGTGATGTATCAATGTCAATTTCTTGTCTATTTTTGTTCCGCGCAAAAAAAAGGCCCCGGTAGAGGGGCCAAGATATACCATCGCGTGAATTATTATCGTTATGTTTGGAGTTAGGAACCGATGCAAACGAGTGCCTAGTTAGTTAATCACAACTCTATGACACTTTGTTGGCAGCGATGTATTTAACCGAAATCACCGTTCACATAGCCTCGTGTTCGATCATCTTGTGGCTGTGCAAAGAGCGTGGCAGTTTCATCATGCTCCACCAGCTCTCCCATCAAAAAGAACGCAGTGCGGTCGGAAATACGACGGGCTTGCTGCATGGAGTGCGTCACAATGACAATGGTGTAGTCTTGTTTTAATGACTCCATTAAGTCTTCAATTTTTTTCGTCGCGATAGGATCGAGGGCAGAGGTGGGTTCATCCATCAAAATCACTTCTGGCTCCATCGCAATCGTGCGAGCAATACATAGGCGCTGTTGCTGACCGCCAGAAAGCCCAAAAGCATGGGCCTTGAGACGATCTTTCACTTCATCCCACAATGCTGCGCCACGCAGTGATTTTTCAACCACGGCATCTAGGTGCTTTTTATCTTTAATGCCTTGAGCACGTAAGCCATAAGCGACATTGTCGTAAATGCTCATCGGGAAGGGGTTAGGTTTTTGAAACACCATGCCCACTTTAATCCGTAGGCCGGCAACGTCGATATTGCCWTAGATGTCTTGATCATCCATGGTGAGTCGACCGTCAATTTGGACACCTTCAATTAAATCGTTCATGCGATTCAAGCAGCGCAAAAGTGTTGATTTACCACAACCTGAAGGGCCAATTAGCGAAGTGACACGCTTAGCAGGAATGGGCAAGTTGATGCTTTTAAGCGCGTGGTTTTCACCGTTACCGTAATAAAGATTTAAATCATTGATTTCAAATTTGTTCATGTCGGGCCTCAGAATGCGTTAATAAGTCGCTTTATTGAATCGGCGTGCAATGAGTTTGGTTAGCATGTTGATAACCAGCACGACAACAATCAGTACGGTGGCAGTGGCGTAGGCTTGGTGCCACTCATGGACGGTGTAAAGCTCTTGCGTGAGCTTGTACAAATGCACCGTAAGCGTGCGTCCTGAATCAAGCAATGTATCAGGGATACGCGCCACCATACCGGCAGTGAGGAAAACAGGTGCAGACTCGCCAATCACGCGCCCCACACTCAGAATGATTGAGGTGATAATCCCTGGCATCGCGCTGGGCAGGATTAACTTCCAAATGGTGTAGATTTTGGACGCCCCGAGTCCGTACGACCCCTCGCGATAGGTTTGAGGAACAGCCATTAAAGCTTCCTCAGTGGTACGGATAATTACCGGAAGGATCAAAATACTGAGCGTCAAGGCACCGGAGAGAATCGAAAAGCCGAGCCCCAATACCGCCACAAAGAATGTGAGGCCAAACAGACCAAAGATAATCGAAGGAATGCCAGCCAGTGACTCGGTACAAAAGCGGATGACTTTGACTAGCTTACTGCCCACTTTCGCATATTCGGTGAGGTAAATGGCGGTCATGATCCCCAGTGGCGCCGCAATGGCAATCGAGGCCAGTACCATATAGATGGTGGAGACAATCATCGGCCAAATCCCGGATGACTCACCAATGCGCGTGTAGTCGCTGGAAATGAATGACCAGTCCACATACTGCAGGCCGTTGCTCAGAATGTACCAGATTATCCAGAACAGAAAGCCGACGGTTAAACCTGCTGCTGTCCAAATAAACCCTAAAGCTAATTTATCTTGTAATTGACGTGACAACATAACTTATCTCGCTTTCTCGCGGTTCAGGTAAAGCAGCGCGCCGTTGAGTAACATAATGAAAATCAACAAGACGACACCGGTCGCGTACAGGGCACTGGCATGCACACCCGTGGCATAAGACATTTCTAATGCGATATTGGCGGTAAGAGTACGCGCGGAATCGAGAATCCCTTCTGGCATCGCTGGGGCATTACCCATCACCATAATGATCGCCATGGTTTCGCCCAACGCACGTGCGATCCCTAAAATCACACCCGTCATGATCCCGGAGCGAGCAGCAGGCACAAGCAGCTTAAAAATCGTAAACATCGATGATGCGCCAAGTGCGAGAGAGCCTTCTTTATAGGCTCGAGGTACGGCGCGTAGTGAGGTTTCAGACACCGTAATAACCGTTGGTAGGATCATGACGGCCAACACGATGACACCGGCAAGCAGGGTGTTGCCCGCTGGAACATTAAAGATGTCTTGGATCAACGGAACGATGATGACCAGACCAAAGAAGCCATAAACCACCGATGGAATGCCTGCGAGGAGCTCAACCGCCGGGCGGATGATATTGGCGAGCCATTTCGGTGCGACTTCCGCGATAAAGACAGCGGTCAGCACAGCGACAGGCACACCCAAAAGGACAGCCCCTGCGGTGGAGGCCAATGACGCCACAATCATGGGCGCAATGCCGTAGAGCGCGGGCGGAAGCCACTCGCTACCAAAGACAATATCGGTGAAGCCGGCGGCAGAGAGTGCAGGAATACTCTCGCGGAAAATGAAGTAGCCAATGGTGGCGAGTGATAACACGCCTACAATGGCACTGAATAAAAACAAGGCGTGAAAAATCTTTTCTCGCCAGTCAACTCGAGTGCGTTTAGTGAGACTCGAGTCCGAGGCATTATTTACCTGTTCGGATGCGATGGTCATGATAACAACTCCATGCCAATGAATGGCTAAGGATGTAACAAAAGAGGGCCCAGCCATTTGCTGGGCCAAAATTCTATTTACTTAACAGCGATATAACCTTGGTTTGCAACAATCTTCTGGCCATCTGCAGACAGTACCCAGTTGAGGAAGTCATCCGCCGCTGCTGAGGTAGTGCCTTCTTTATGGAGAACTAAGAAAGGACGTGCAACTTTGTAGTCACCTGCTGCCACGGCTTCAGTGGTAGGTGCATGACCGTCTACACTCAGTGCTTTTAGGGAATCATCCACAGAGCCTAGAGAGATGTAACCAATCGCGAGTGGGTTGTTGGCGACAATGGTCTTCACAACACCGTTCCCATTTGCGACTTGTGCCTTTTGTGAAATCGCTGACACTTTCATGCCGTTCACTTTACGTTTCAGACCCATGATGCTTTCAAATGCACCACGCGTGCCTGAGGCCGTGTCACGTGTCACCAGAACGATAGGTTTGTTTTCGCCACCTACATTTGACCAGTTGGTGATTTCGCCACGGTAGATTTTAGCGATTTGGTCTGCAGTGAGGTTTTTGACGCCATTGGCGTTATTGACAACAACAGCGATGCCATCACGGGCAATTACTGTTTCTTTTAGTGAAGACTCTTTTTCAGAAGCTTTCAGCTCGCGTGAAGCCATGCCAAAATAGCTAGTGCCGTTTTTAGCGGCTTTGATACCTGCTGACGAACCTGTGCCTTGTACTTCGATGTAGGTGTCTTGGTGTTGCTGATGATAGGTTTCAGCCAACACTTCCATGACTTCGGTTACTGACGTTGAGCCAGAGATTGAAACAGTTTCTTGTGCACTTGCTGAGGCAGAGAACATAGCACCTGCCATCATGATGGCGCCAAAGACCTTAGATTTCATATCGTATCCCTTATTTGCGATGAGTCGCGGTTTGTTGTTTCGAACGAGAGGCACTTTAGGAAATAAACATGACAACTATGTTTCATTAACTTGAAGCCTTGATGACGGCCAACCGATTTGACGCCACATCGAAAAGAAAAAAACAGACCTTGTGGAATGAATCAGACATGCAAACCTCCCGTGTTCACTTGGCTTGACACTTGGATGCGCATTTATAGGGCAAGTAGTAAAAGCCATAGTATTCACAAGGTGTATTTTTAAATGATTAACGTTATTCTTCTATTAGATGACAGCACTGATCCGTTAGCGGGCAATGTGTGTACTGAAAAGAACAACTTAGGCCAGACCTAAAAGGAATCCATCATGGCATTGAGCGATGCTGCAAAAAAAGTTCAGGAAGCGCTGGTTGCTCGTGGTATTGAGACACCGATGACAGCAAAGTCAGCGTTGTCTGCGGCAGAACGAAAAGAAAAAATTGAATTTCACATGCGTGAAGTTCTTCAGGCAATTGATCTTGACCTTACTGACGACAGCTTGGCGGAGACGCCAGCAAGAATCGCAAAGATGTATGTGGACGAGATCTTCTCGGGCTTGGATTACACGCAGTTCCCTAAAGTAACCATGATTGAAAACAAGATGGGTTGCGACGAAATGGTACGTGTGAAGGATATTTCAGTCACCAGTACCTGCGAGCACCACTTGGTGACCATTGATGGGCGTGCAACGGTCGCTTATTTACCGGATAAGAAAGTGATTGGGCTATCCAAGATCAATCGCATTGTTCGCTTTTTCGCTCAACGCCCCCAAGTACAAGAGCGCTTAACGCGTCAGGTGTTGGTGGCATTGCAAACCTTACTTGAAACCGACAATGTCGCCGTTCGTATCGAAGCAACACACTATTGTGTGAAATCGCGTGGGGTGATGGATGCGAACAGTGAGACAACCACCACAGCTTTAGGTGGTCAGTTTAAAAAGAATGCTGCGACGCGCGCTGAATTTTTGCACGGTATCAATTAGGAAGCGAGACGCTTAGTAAGCGAAACGATATAAAAACGCCCCCATCGCGAGATGGGGGCGTTTTTTATGACAGTCAGAACCGAGCTTACTCTTGACCAATTATGGCATGGCCAAGGCGTGGCTATTCAAACTGTTTGGCAATATCGTGAAACTGACGGACTTTGTCGCGCAGCTCTGCACTTGCTTGCGAGACATCGTTCACTTCATTGAGATTCTGTTGGGATACAGACTCAATATCATGAATATCGCGGCTGATATCATTAAACGTTTGCAGTTGCGCTTGAGCAGAATGGTGTGTTTCACGTGTACGCGATACCACATCGTCAATTGCTGTCGTCACCGCGTTTAAGCTTGCGATACTATGATCTGTGGTATCGACACATTGTTGGGTTTGCTTGTGACTGACATCGATCTGCGCTTGCCATTGTTTAATGGTATCGTGCATCTCTTGGATTGACTGCTGAATTTGTTCCGTAGCGCCTTGCGTGCGGCTAGAGAGGGCGCGGACTTCCTCAGCGACAACCGCGAAGCCGCGACCTTGTTCACCAGCACGCGCAGCCTCAATCGCGGCATTTAAAGCCAACAAATTGGTTTGTTCAGCAATACCACTGATTTCACTCATCGCATCGGTGACCCGCTCTGCCGTCACAGAAAGCTGCTGTGTGGCAGATAACGAGCTTTCAGACTGTTGTGCCAGGGCCTGAAGCTGCTCGCCGGTTTGGTGAAGCAGTGCTTGTGTCTCTTGGCTTTGTTGTTGTACCGATTGCAGCAGTTCAACACTTTGCTGTGCATTCTCAGATACCTTGTTCGCAGAATCAGACGCATGATCAATATTGTTGGCCACCGAGGAAATTTGATGGCTTTGGGTATTGATCGCCTGAGAAACACGCTGCGAAAGGGCACTCAAGTCATCAGAAAAGTGATTGAGAGACAAGGAGGCATCCAACATACGGCCGAGGATGGTCCGAATCCGTGCTTGCAGCATTTTAAGTTTGTAGTCTGCGACGGAGCTTAAACCCGTTCCCGCGTATACGTAACGGCTAATACTGTCATAGTCGGCTTGATAACCACGAACCAAGGCTGGCAGAGTCAACAGCTCATCACGGAAAAGGATGCCCAAGATAGCAGGCATAGCGACAGCGCTGGCGATATCCCACCCATTGATACTGGGATCAAACGCAAGGGAGAGTGGCGCAACAGCGAGGCCGGCGACAAGCAGTGCCAATTTAGCGGCGCCGGGAATGCTTTCAATTGAGAGCCCTCCCAGTGATTTGCCTCCTTTTTCTGCGGCACATAGCTTGTTGTAGATCTGTGCAGCACGGTGTTTCACTGCGGGATCTGGCTTGACCCGCACGGACTGATAGCCTGTTACCTGACCTTGTTCATAGATGGGAGTCACGTAGGCATCAACCCAGTAATAATCGCCGTTTTTACAGCGGTTTTTAACGATGCCTCGCCACGGTTGATTGGCTTTGAGGTTCCGCCACATGTCCGCAAAAGCAGCYTTGGGCATATCAGCATGACGAATGATATTATGGGGCGCCCCCAAAAGTTCGTCACCGCTGTAGCCAGCAATACGAATAAATTCCGGATTACAGTAGGTGATAACGCCGCGTTTATCGGTGGTCGAGACGAGGCGTTCATCGTCACCAAATATAACTTCATTACCACTCATAGTATTTATCTTTCTGGTCACAGTTCATAAGAGCCTTATTAGTTTTAGTCTAGCGGCTATGGGCTTATTAATGATATTTTTGTTAATATAATGTTGCTTCAATTGGCGCATCGACAAAAAAAAGGGCCTGTCGGCCCTTTATGACATTTCGATGACAGTGGCGCTTAGTCTAAAACCTTTGCGATGGCAGTGCAAAGTGGCCCCATATTCGTGTGCGTCATACCCGCCACATTGAGGCGGCCTGAGCCGACGATATAGACACCGTGTTCTGCTTTCAGTGCATCTACTTGAGTTTTGTTCAAACCAGAGAAAGAAAACATCCCGTTTTGTTGCTCGATAAAGCTAAAGTCGCGATTAACGCCTTTTTCTTTTAGGGTTGCTACAAACTCGGTGCGCATAGTTTTAATGCGATCGCGCATATCAGCAAGCTCTTGATGCCACTCTGCTTTTAGCGTGGGGTTATTGAGGATCTCTGTCACAATACCTGCGCCGTGGGCTGGTGGGTTAGAGTAGATCACGCGCGCGATAGCTTTCACTTGGCTAAAGGCGGTTGTGGCTTGTTGCTGATCTTGTGCAACCAGAGTAAAGGCACCCACACGCTCGTTATACAAGCCAAAGTTTTTCGAGAAAGAGCTGGCGATCAACAGTTCTGGGCAGGTTTGCGTAAAAATACGTAGACCAGATGCGTCTTCTTCAACACCTTGCGCAAAGCCTTGATAGGCAAAGTCGAACATCGGCAGTAAGCCTTTGCGCTGACATAGCTCAGCCAAGATTTTCCATTCCGCATCGGTCGGATCGATACCAGTTGGGTTGTGACAACAGCCATGTAGCAAGACCACATCACCACTGTTTGCTTTTTCAAGATCCGCGACCATGCCAGAAAAATCTTTGTCATTCTTCGCGGCATCGTAGTAGGTGTATTCAGCTAGAGGTAGGCCTGCGGCAGTAAACACGCCCTTGTGGTTGGCCCACGTTGGGTTACTGATCCACACTGTGACATCACCGAGGTGGCGCTTAATAAATTCCCCAGCAAGGCGTAACGCCCCGGTGCCACCCGGCGCATGTGCAGTTTGAGCGCGTTTATCTTTGATAACTGCAGCCTGTTCACCGAATAGAAGCTGCTGAACGGCAAGGCCGTATTCCGCAGTGCCTGGGATGCTTAGATAGGATTTGGTGCTCTCTTTTTCGAGCAGTAATGCTTCGGCTTTTTTAACGGTTTTAAGCACAGGTGTTTCACCGTGCTCGTTTTTGTATACGCCGACCCCTAAGTTGATCTTCGTTTCACGAGGATCCGCTTTAAATTCTTCAGTCAGTCCTAAAATGGGATCGGCGGGAGCGGCAGAAATTTTCTCAAACATTGGTGTCGTCCATGGTTAATGATGAATGAAACTCAGGCTGGGATCGTTATACCACTTGTTTTCTTGGATAGAAACCACCAGCCATGCCCAGAGATACCAAGCGTACCAATAGGCAAGAAAAAGGCTGCGTACTCGCAGCCTTTGAATGGTCTTTTACTTAGAAGC
This sequence comes from Salinivibrio sp. IB574, assembly GCF_001996205.1. Lineage (NCBI taxonomy): Bacteria > Pseudomonadati > Pseudomonadota > Gammaproteobacteria > Vibrionales > Vibrionaceae > Salinivibrio > Salinivibrio sp. IB574. The sequence goes on from NZ_MUFN01000001.1 coordinate 14,050, forward strand.
TCGCGTTACGTGGCGAACGAGGGAATGGGATCACGTCGCGGATGTTGCTCATACCGGTAACGTAAGATACCAAACGCTCAAATCCGAGGCCGTAGCCGGAGTGAGGCACGGTGCCGTAACGGCGCAAGTCGCGATACCACCAGAAATCTTCTTTCTCGAGGCCCATTTCTTCAAGGCGCTGATCCAGCACGTCAAGACGCTCTTCACGCTGTGAACCACCGATAATCTCACCAATGCCAGGCGCTAATACGTCCATTGCAGCAACGGTTTTGCCATCATCGTTCATACGCATGTAGAAGGCTTTAATATCTTTTGGATAGTTCTTCACCACAACAGGTGCGTTGAAGTGTTCTTCTGCTAGATAGCGCTCATGTTCGGAGGCGAGATCAATACCCCATTCGACAGGGAACTCGAACGTCTTACCGCAGTTTTCCAAGATAGTGATCGCGTCAGTGTAGTCAACTTGGGCAAAATCAGCTTCAACAAATTTCTCAAGGCGCGTGATCACCTCTTTGTTGATGCGTTGCTCGAAGAACTGCATGTCGTCACGGCGCTCTTCCAACACGGCCTTGAAGACGTATTTCAGCATGGCTTCTGCTAGCGCTGCAGCATCATCAAGATCGGCAAAGGCCACTTCAGGCTCTACCATCCAAAACTCGGCCAAGTGACGGCTGGTGTTAGAGTTTTCAGCACGGAAGGTTGGGCCAAAGGTATAAACTTTACTCAGCGCACAAGCATAGGTTTCAGCGTTTAATTGACCGGATACGGTCAAGAAAGCTTCTTTGCCGAAAAAGTCTTGGTCGAAGTCGACATCGCCTTGCTCTGTTTTTGGCACATTGGCCATATCCAGTGTCGATACGCGGAACATTTCACCGGCGCCTTCACAGTCTGATGCAGTGATCAGCGGGGCAGACATCCAGTAGTAGCCTTGCTCGTGGAAGAAACGATGAATAGCTTGAGAAAGGGTATGACGCACACGAGCAACCGCACCAATCACGTTAGAGCGAGGGCGTAAATGAGCCACTTCGCGCAAGTACTCAATTGAGTGACGCGTTTTGGCCATCGGATAAGTGTCTGGATCGTCAACCCAACCGACTACCTTCACGGCAGTGGCTTGTAGCTCATACGCTTGACCTTTCCCTGGTGATTCCACCACATTACCGGTGACTTCAACAGAACAGCCTGCTGTTAAACGCAGAACGTCTTGCTGATAATTCTCCAGCTCATTGGGGACCACGGCCTGAATAGGGTCGAAACAAGAGCCATCATAAATGGCGAGGAAAGAAATACCGGCTTTGGAATCTCGGCGAGACCGAACCCAACCGCGAACAGTCACTTCAGTGTCGACTGCCGCCTTGCCGCGCAGGACGTCTACTACAGGCGCGTATGTCATAATTCGCTTCTATCTCCGTTTAGGGCAACTCGGTGGTCAATGCCACCGAGAAAGTGGATTTGCAAGTTAGACTAGCAAGTTTACCTGTATCTTGTGTAGCTTCAAGGCTTGAGGCGGTCTGAAAGTTGAAATTGTCCAATTAATCCTTCCAACTGTTCAACCAGTTGTTCGAGATTTGCACTGATTGCTTTTACTTCATTCGCATTATTGGCGGTATCGTTAGCGTGATTTTGAATCCGGCCGACTTGCTCGAGTAAGGCGTCAGTCATTTGTGCTTGATGTTGGCTTTGTTGGCTAATGTCATCGGTATTATTGTTCACGGTGGTGACTTGCTCAGCAATATCGGCCAAGGCGTCAGAGAGCTGCATCACCGTCTCGGCACGTTGATTCGCGCTTTCTGTGGTGGCTTCGACCGCTTGAGCGGAGGCTTCACTGCCTGAACACAAATTTTCAATAATGGTTTGGATTTCACCGGTTGCATCATGGCTTCGGCTGGCCAAGTTACGTACTTCTTCGGCGACTACGGCGAAGCCACGACCTTGCTCACCGGCGCGTGCGGCTTCTATCGCCGCATTCAGTGCGAGTAAGTTGGTCTGTTCAGCGATTTCGCGGATCACGCCCAAAATAGTTGTCACTTGTTGGCTTTGTTGGTTCACATCCAAAATCTGGCTGCGTACTTGACCAATATCATCCATCAGTTTACGGATATCATTGGCGGCGACGTTGGCCAGTTCACTGCCTTGATTGGCGCTACCGGCAGCAGACTCGCTCAATTGTGCAGCCTCGCTCGTACGGCTTTGAATGTCATGTTGATGTTGCTGAACATCATTGATGGCCACAGACATTTCATTGGTTTCATGACGTTGGCTATCGGCAAGTTGGTCGGTATGCCCAGAGACGCGAATGAGGTTTAACGCTTCAGACGACAGTGTCTCTGAGGTACGTTGCACCTGTTGTAAGCTCGCAGAGAAATTATCGAGTAATTGGTCACAGCTATTACATAGCTCGCCAATTTCGTCATTGCGTGTGTCATTCAAGCGCTCAGCCAAGTTTTTGTCGCGACTGGTTCGCTTCATAAAGGCCGATACATGCTTGAGGGGTGACACCACCCAACGACGGATCACAGTCAGTGAGATCAGAAAACCCAATACCGCGATACTGCCCATGATCCCGGCAGTGATCAGCATTTCTTTATCAATGGTGCCATAGAGCGGCTGTAAGTCATATTCGAGTCGAATAACGCCCAACACGGTTCCCTCTTCGGCAACATGGCATTGCAGGCAATTAGTACCGCGGTAATCTCTACTGGCTTTCATCGGCAGTGCCACGACCAGCCCCTTGCCTGATTCAGAGTCAAAGGTTTCAACAATGGTCTCGCCATCAAGTGCACGTTGGTCAATATTATCTTTTGGTGCTTGTTCAGGGTTGCCTGGACCGAAAAAGCGGGTGATTGCCTCTGAGCGGATAACACGCGCTTCTTCTATTCCTTTGTGGGAAAGCATTTTATCGCGCAGTGTATTTCGTTGGCTAATCGTACCGGTCAGCATCAACATATTCAGGCTATCGAAATAGTTGGATGCTTTGTCGAGCGTCTGCTCGCTGACTATCGACGTCATCAGCGCTTTTTGCTGATGCGATTGATAGGCCAACGAAGTCACAAGCACCAGAGCGAAGACGAGGAAGAGGGAGAGAAGAAGTTTGCTCGCTAGAGTCATGCGCATGAGTCAACCGTTTGTTATTAACTTATAAGTTTATCAATTGAAGTCTGTAGCCACTATGTTAAACCGTGTGATAAGGGATGCTGCTAATCCCGTATAAAATGTGTGATTTCATCGACGTAAATTGTCGCACCTTTGCGACGGGTAACGGTTTGTCGCTTTCAATAATGCTGAGCATCTGGGGATAGAGATTGTGTCGATGCAGGAAGTTGAGTAGCATGCGCCATCTTGTTGTTGATGGGATTTGGCAGTATGACAACTGAACTGTTTAAAGAATTTACTTTTGAGGCTGCACACCACTTACCGAATGTGCCAGAAGGGCACAAATGTGGGCGCTTACATGGTCACTCGTTTATGGTGCGCTTGTATGTAGAAGGGGATGTTGACCCACACACAGGCTGGGTGATCGACTTCGCTGACATTAAAGCCGCTTTCAAGCCTATCTATGATCGCCTTGACCACTACTATCTCAATGAGATTGAAGGGCTGGAAAACCCAACCAGCGAAGTGTTGGCGCGTTGGATATGGCAACAGGTTAAGCCAAACCTGCCTTTATTAAGTAAGGTAATGGTGAAAGAAACCTGTACCGCAGGCTGCACCTATCGCGGCGAATAAACAAAAGCCGAGTGATAGCACTCGGCTTTTTGATCGATATTCTTCATGTCGTGCGGTCGAACTCGCCCGCGAAGTGTCGGCCGACACCCGAGTTTTTATCTATTTGTGCTAGGCAATGTTTAAATATTTATGCGTTTGTATCGACAAGCGCCAGCCGCGCGCAATACAGATATCAATACACAGCTTAGTGGCGCGCGGCTTTTGACTGACCGGTTGTAGCGCAATGGTTGCCTTTGGTGACGGTGGGCAGTGCTCAAGTAGGGTATCTAACTGTGCAATGTCTTTCTCGGTGCCCACAGGATGTTTGATTTCGTTCGCGCGCGCCATCGCACTGGCCAGTACCGGTAATTTGCCGCGCATATTGATTTTAGGTGATACCGTGACCCAAGTCTGCGGACTGGCTTTAACCTCGTACGTACCACTGGTTTCAATTTGGCACTGACACCCAACCGCTTCTAGCGCGTTGGTTAAGAGTTCCAAGTCGTATAGGCACGGCTCTCCCCCAGTAATCACAATGTGTTTAGCCTGATAGCGTTGGGTGATTTCTGTCGCAATATCTTTCGCACTCAGCCAGCACCAAGCAGGCGAGTCTTCTGACTTATCGATAATAAATATCTTGTCTTGCTGATCGTTATCATCGGTTTCCCATGTTTGCTTGGTATCGCACCAAGCGCAGCCGACAGGGCAACCTTGCAAGCGGACAAAGACGGAGGGCACGCCAGTAAATGTGCCTTCTCCCTGAATAGTTTCAAAAATTTCGTTTACTCGGTACATCATGCTTTCTGGCGGTTCGATTCGACGGCGCATTATGCCAATTTATCCTCTGCAGATCTTGCTTTTTCACGATTGATTGGATTTTTACCATAGTTACTAAATCGTATGGTTTCGTGAGGCTAAACGCGATTTTCACACCTGAAAGTGATAGATATCACGCGGCGACCTAATTGTGCTTCACAATTAGTTCGCAAAGTAAAAAAATTCAATTATACGCATCATCATGAATAGGATCGCCAGATCCCAGCAGTAATAGGACAGGGCATGATTATTGGGCAGCCGGGGCATATTGATCATATCAAGCGCAAAAATGCCGGCACAGTTTACAACTTGATCGACCGCTTTGGGCCTATCTCGCGCATCGAGCTTTCCAAACGCAGCCAGCTGGCACCTGCCAGCATTACTAAAATTGTCCGTGAGCTAATGGACGCACACCTTGTCAAAGAAACACAAATTCAAGAAACCAGTATGCGTGGTCGGCCCGCCGTTGGGTTGATGCTGGACAATGACGGGTGGCAATTCTTATCGATGCGTTTAGGCCGCGGCTACCTAACGATGGCTTTGCACTCGTTAAGCAGTGAAATTCTGATACAAGAGCGCCATGAGTTGGCGGTTATGCCTCAAGAGGCCTTGCTAGCGACCGTTGTCGAGTACGTTAAAGCCTTCTTTTCGCGTCATCATGAAGTGGTGGACCGCGTGACAAGTATCGCGGTGTCTTTGCCAGGCTTAGTGAATAGTGCGCAAGGAACGGTCATTCAAATGCCGCACTTTGAGGTTAGCCATATGCCATTGGGGCCCGTCCTGCATCGAGAAACAGGATTACCCGTTTTTGTGGGTAATGATACCCGCTCGTGGGCGCTGGCTGAAAAGTTATTTGGTAACGCAAAAGAATCAGATAGCGCGGTGCTGATTGCCGTTCATAATGGTGTTGGGGCTGGGATCATCCTAGAAGGAAAAGTACTCCAAGGGCGCGTGGGGAATGTGGGTGAGCTGGGTCATATTCAAGTGAAGCCATTTGGTAAGCGATGCTTTTGTGGCAACTATGGTTGCTTGGAAACCGTTGCAAGTTTGGCCGCGGTCATTGAGCAGGTAGAAACCTTGCTCGCAGAGGGGCACCCTAGTCAATTGCGCGGTAAAACCCTCACTATCGACGTGATTTGTGATGCCGCCGTCGCCGGTGACGCGTTGGCGCAACGCGTGATTACAGAGCTTGGTCATCACCTAGGGACAGCGATCGCCATCGTGGTGAATTTATTTAATCCGGAAAAAATATTATTCGGCGGCGAGTTTAACCGGGCTAAATCGGTGCTCTATCCAGCAATCATGGAATGCTTAAAGACGCAAACCATCCCCTTATACAGCCAAAACTTACTGCTGGAAGAAAGTTATTTCTACACGCAAGCGACTATGCCGGGCGCTGCGATGGTGAAACAAGCCATGTACGACGGCAAACTACTCATGAAGGTACTGGAAGGCTAAGGCTAGGAACGAGGCTATAAACGAAAAAAGCAGGTGCCAAGCACCTGCTTTTTGTATCAAGCCTGAATGGGAGCGCTATCCGCCTTATGCCGATAAAACGCCCTTTATCGGCTTATCCGTTTTTACGCTCTTCACCCATACAGGCTGCAGCAGTAAAGACTACGTCTGTTGAGCTATTAAGCCCCGTTTCTGCCGAATCTTGCAACACACCAATGGTAAAGCCAACACCGACCACTTCCATGGCAATTTCGTGCGGGATACCAAACAAGTTACACGCCAGTGGGATCAGCAAGAGCGAGCCGCCTGCAACGCCTGAGGCACCGCACGCAGACACTGCGGCAACAATGCTAAGCAGAATTGCAGTGGCAATATCCACTTCAATTCCCAAGGTATGTACAGCGGCGAGTGTAAGAACCGTGATGGTGATTGCCGCGCCACCCATGTTGATCGTTGCCCCGAGTGGAATCGAGACAGAGTAAGTATCTTCATCAAGTTTTAGCTTACGGCACAACTGCATATTCACAGGGATGTTCGCGGCTGAGCTACGGGTAAAGAAGGCGGTAAGGCCACTTTCACGTAGGCAGCGGAAAACCAGTGGATACGGATTTTGGCGCGTTTTATAAAACACGATCAGTGGGTTAACGATCAACGCGATCGTTGCCATACTGCCAAGGAGCACGCCAAGCAAATGAATGTAGCCAAGCAGCGCATCAAAACCACTTTGTGCCAAGGTGTTGGCGACAAGGCCAAAAATACCGATGGGCGCAAAACGGATCACGAAGCGCACAATCATAGACACGCCTTCAGACACGTCAGAGAAGACGCGTTTGGTCTCGCTTGATGCATGGTGTAAGGCAATGCCCAAACCAATCGCCCACGCGAGAATACCGATATAGTTACCGGACATCAGAGCGTTGACTGGGTTATCGACAATATTAAACAGCAAGGTGTTTAGTACTTGGGTAATGCCTTCCGGTGGCGCGACAGCTGCATCGGTTGCGGCAAACTGTAAGGTCGTCGGAAACAAAAAGCTCATGGTAACCGCGGTCAAGGATGCCGCCAGCGTGCCGAGCAGGTAGAGGAAAATAATCGGGCGCATGTTGGCGCGCTGACCTTTCTTTTGGTTAGCGATAGAGGCAGCAACCAAAACGAAGACCAAAATGGGTGCAACTGCTTTCAGTGCGCTAACAAAAAGCTTACCAAGCAAACCTGCTGTGCTCGCCAACTCAGGCGACAGATAGGCGAGTACGCCCCCAGCAAGAATACCTATAACGATTTGAAGTACCAACGAGTGACCTCGGCTGATACTGGCGAGTTGTGTTTGACTCATGTGTGTCTCACTTCACTGTGTTTTTTATCAATGGCTGTTAATGAATCGTTAGAAGTGGGGAATTAAACCAGTTTGATTCACCCTATGTAAAGTGAAAATTGATAGTTTGCACTAGTTAGGTGGGATTCTGTCAGTCAGTTGGCATTAAATGAAAGTTTCTTTAGTGTAATTATTCTGTTATCACGGCGCTAGATGTGAGGAAATCGTTTTAATGCGCCGAGCATTTGTACGCATTTATTGTCTTGAACAGCATAAAAAAAGGCGGCTTTCGCCGCCAAAGATAGGATAACAACTAGCACAAGGATTTTTAGTAAATCGCATGACCCACGGTATTAAGTAGTTTACTCACGCCCTTAGTGAAGTGCAGTGGCGCATTCGCGACCGTGTAACACAGACACCCGTCTTTGGTGGAGGGGGTGTGATGATGTCGACTATCCAACAAAATAAAGTCACCCGGCGAGTATTGCCCGCTTTCATCTTCAAAGGTGCCATCGAGTAACAGCGTCAGCTCATAGCCTTTGTGTGTATGGGCTGGAACCGAGCCGCCTTCGTCGATATGTAAGAAACTCGCACGTGTGGCGCCTTCTTCAAGATTCAGCCTTGCGCGTTGCACCTTGCCGAATGATAACCAATTCGAATCACTAAAACGCTGCAGTGCGCGTGGTAGTGTGTAGGTTTTGTCTCCAACCCGAATCTCGTTAGAGCGAGCGACTTGAATGCGTGATGCCTCGTCTTGTTCAGGGGCGTCGAAAATCGCACTCATCATGTCCGCTTCTAGATCATCGTCCCAAGGCAGAGTGCCTGCTGCGAACTCGTGCTCGGTCTCAGCCTCTTCAAACGCGGCTAATGCTAGCGCTTCTTCTTTCGCACTCACATGCTCACGGCATTGTTGACATAATTCAACGTGTGCAGAGAGAGCAATCGCCATGGATGTCGGTAATTGGCCGGCTGCAAAGGCATCCAGCAGTTCGGAAGAAGGATGATATTTAATCATTGTTGACCTCCAGATGATTGCGCAGCTTCTCGAGCCCGAGTCGCAAACGCGACTTCACGGTCCCTAATGGAACATTAAGTTGGTCCGATAGCTCTTGGTGAGTGAGTTGCTTTAAGTACACACTTCGATTGCACCTTACGAAGCATATCGAAGCTGATGTTACGCATGATGGTAAACACCCAGGTCGTTGCCGCCCCCTTCTCCGCGTTGTAAAGATGGGCTTTTCGCCACACCACCAACATGGTCTCTTGGACCAGCTCCATCGCCTGTCCGTCCGCGCGCAGATGTTTGGTTCCATAAGATCGGATCTTCGGGCCAAAAAAGCGAAACAAACGCTCAAAGGCGACACGGTCTCGCTGTTCCGCAACGCGTAATAATAGCTCCGACAACTCTTCCTTCGTCACGTCAGTCATTGTGGTGCGTGTATTCCGTCTCGAGGTTGAAGCTTCAGTATACATGGTTTGAGGCGCAGTCATAGTTGAGTCCTATCTGTCAGTGCCGTCCATCTGACACCCCAATACGCACCACAAATCATTTGGATCACTCGACGTGTTCTTCAAGCAGTTGGTGAATGAATTGCTTGGCCTCATCGGCAGAGTCTTGTGCGATAAACCATTGTTTTTGCGCACTCGTGAGGGGCAGAATCTCTAACCAACGCTGACACGCCCAGGTGACATCCTCGAAATGAGGCTGTTCATACTGCTCGGCGTGGTCAGGATGAGCAGCAAATATGTGCTTGAGGCTGGTGGCAATGCGCGCTTGCACCTCATCGTCCGTATTATCGACATAATCATCGTGTGGCCAATCATGCAGGGTACGTATTTCACCCAACCACAATTTGTCGGGCGCTTGTTCGGTTGACATAATTTCCACCCGTTGTCGGCCCGCAATGGTTATGCCCAGCAATCCATCGGGAAGCGTCTCGAAATCAACGATATCGACCAAAGTACCGTATTTATAAAGCCGCTGACCTTGCATCATTGCAAGGACAAACCCTTCTCCGTTGGCGGTACATTCGCGTACCAACCGTAAATAGCGGGGTTCAAAAATACGTAGTTTTGCTCTGCCACCCGGTAACAAAAAGAGGGGCAAAGGAAACAGCTTGGTCATATCCGCGCCTCCTGATAATCGATTGAACATGCTGACTAATACGCGCCCTTAGCGACAAGCGATCAAGCGTCCAGAGAATCGCATAAACAATGATTGACATATTCTTCTTATTTGGCAGTATGGATGTCTAAATGGCTTTTCGGAAAGGATTACCGATTGATGAAATCTCTACGTGCTTCTTTTATTCTCATACTCGGACTCACGCTGGTTGGCTGTTCAGAATCACACGATAAGGTGATCAAAATTGGCGCCACAGTGGGGCCGCATGCACAGGTGGTTGAAGCGGTTGCTGAGCAAGCAAAAGCTGAGGGGATTGCGGTCGAGGTAGTCGAATTTTCCGACTATATTTCCCCCAATGCTGGCTTGGCGGATGGCAGCTTAGATCTAAACAGTTACCAACATCAGCCGTTTTTGGATAACTATAACCAAAACAACGGTAGCCAGTTGGTATCGATGGGACGTTCCATTTTGATGCGGATGGGGATCTACTCTGATCGCGTTGAGCATGTTGATGCGCTGCCGAATGGCGCACAAATTGCGATTCCCAACGATCCTACCAACGCGGGACGCGCATTGCTATTGCTGCAAGAGGCGGGGTTAATTACCTTAGCCGACAGTGTCGGCTTTAAAGCTACCTTGCAAGATATCATCGCCAATCCTAAACAACTCGAATTTGTTGAGGTTGAGGCGGCACAACTGCCACGCAGCTTGCAGGATGTCGATGCGGCGGCGATCACCATGAACTATGTGATGTCATCGGGATTAAGCCCGAGTGAGCAAGGTATTTTCTTGGAGTCGAAAAATGCTCCCTTGGCGGTGATGGTTGTGGCCGCCCGCGAAGAAGATAAAGACAACCCCGACCTACAACGTTTGGTAGCGCTGTTTCAGTCTCAACAAACCCGTGACTTTCTTGAAAAGACATTTAAAGGCACGATTGAACCCGCTTTTTAAATGCGCGTCGCGCTCAATAATTAAGATGCCCGATTCGTGAAACCGTAGGAAATTGGATGCAATCGGCTACTCGTCCATTTAATTGGTCGCCCGTATTGCTGGCATGCTTAACCGTCAGCATTGGGCAGTTCAGTATGGGATTGGTCTTCCCGTCTTTGCCGTGGATAGCCCGAGACTTTAGCCTCAGTATGGATGATGTCCAGCTGCTGATCTCTGCCTATCTACTCGGCTTTGGGCCATCACAGTTTATCTACGGGCCGATCTCGGATGCACTTGGCCGTCGCCGCGTGTTATTGGCTGGGGTATTGCTCTCCTTGATTGGTTTAACCGTGATGGTGAGCTTTAGCGCCAGTTTCACCGGTTTGGTCATTGGCCGCTGCATTCAAGGAATGGGCACCGGTTGCTGCGCTGTGCTCTCACGTGCCTTTACCCGTGACTCGTATTCGGGGGATCAGCTTCCGCAAGCCATGTCATATCTAATCATGGTCGCCTCATTTACGCCTATTGTGGCTCCTGTGATTGGCGGGTTCGTTAACCACAATCTAGGCTGGCTGGCGATTTTTATTTTGTTAATGGTGTACACCAGCTTGGTGTGGTGCGTGTTGTTTTTCCTGTTCAAAGAAAGCATGCTCGCTCGTTCGCCGTTGCCTAATGTGAAGGTGATCCTCGGTCGCTATGGCGCATTGCTAAAAACACCGTATTTTCTCTATTTCGCCAGTATTAGCTGGGTGAATTTTACCTTGGTGATTACCACGGTGTCGCTGATGCCATTTTTAATGCAAGAGCGCATCGGTATGACCTCGGATCAATATGCGCTGTGGGCGCTTATTCCGACATGTGGTTTATTGCTGGGTAGTGCGCTGGTTTCGCGCATTCGGCCGCGTTTGGGTACCAAGCGTATGCTACTAATGGCACCCGTGATGCAGCTCATCTCTGCGGTTTGGTTATGGCTGACTCCGATGGATCCTTTACTGCTGATGATAGGGCAGTTCTTTATGGTGTTTGGCAACGGGATTGCGCTGCCGTGCGCTCAGTCTCAGGTGATGCAACCTTACTCTAACCAAGCCGGCACCGTCGCTGCGCTCTCCGGTGGTGGACAGATGATTATTTCCGCGTTGATGAGTATGGCGTTATTGAGTTTGGGCGTTAGCGAAGCCTGGCACCTTGGTGTGGTGGTGGGCGTGTTTGCGCTGCTTTCTGTTCATAATATCTTTCGCGGGTTTGCGGCTCCGAAAGTTAACGTCGCCAGTACCCCGAGTGAGGCATCATGACAAAGTCACAATTCGAAAAGGGCATGCTTCCATTGATAACTCCGCGCCTAAGCATGCGGCCAATGATCAAAGCAGACTGGCCGTTGTTCCACCGCCTACACACCGACAACGCCGTCATTGCGCAATGTTTTGATCCTATGCCACTGGATGAGATTGAAGCCCGATTTGAGCAACGGCTCACACCCTGGTCTCCTGACGCTAAGCACTGGTTGTGTTTGGTGATTGTAGAGACGGCGACGCAAACGCCAATCGGCGTCACCGGCTTTTTGCTTGAGCAGGATGTCGCTGAAGTCGGCTATTTACTGTTGCCGCCTTATCACGGGCGAGGCTATGGGACTGAGTCTTTGCAGGCTGTCACCGATTTTGCCATCCATCATGGTGATGCGCGAATCATCAACGCGACGGTAACCGCCGGTAATCTTTCCTCTGCGCGCGTGCTAGAAAAGGTCGGGTTTCAACTCAGCCGTATTGATCCTGATGCTTTTGCAATTGGCGGTGTTTGTTACGACGACTGGATCTACACCTACACCGCAGTGTGATTTACGTGTTTCCCGCAGACCACTGATTTTGTTTTTGTTCGTTGACCTCAAGTTATCTTGAGGTTTTATCCTTACTCTCGATGTTTAGCTTTCCAAGCTCAGTTTTGATAGCACGGATAAAGGGAATGAATGATGACAACAATCGAACACGTCAATATTACTGTGGTGGACATGGATGCGGCGTTGGCGTTTTTGGCGGTGGCTGTCCCCGATTTTAAAATTCGCCAAGATGCCCAATCGCCAAAAGGATATCGTTGGGTACATGTGGGCAATGAACACTGCTACTTTGCACTGCAAGAGCCCAACCCAAGTTCAGAGCCCAGCATACAGCCACGCAGTGCCTATAAATCTCAAGGCGTGAACCATATTGGCCTGATCATTGATGACATCGATACCATCCGCGAACGCCTACTTGAAAAAGGTTATCAACCCAATGGTTCAATGGCGCACGAAACCCACCGCAAGCGAATGTACTTCTATGATAAAGCCGGTTTTGAGTGGGAATTGGTCGCTTACTCATCCGACAAAGCGGAAGAAAGATATCTCTACGAGTAACGCAAAAAGCTGCACTGCTCGCTTTCCCAGATAGAAACACACCGCCTCATATACAACGGGGCGGTGTGTGTTTATCCCAGCTTTATTACATCATAGCTTTTTCTATAAGAGAGAGGCTAGGAACAAGAAACCATCCCCAGATTCCGATGCAGTTGACCCACATAAACAACCTAAACTTTTTAGATTTAGTTGTCACTCGATGTCTTATGAACGGGTAGGCTAGCCAGTAGCCAAATAATCTAGTCCCAATAGAATAGGACATTTGATAGTTCCATCTAATATAGCCTTTTTCGTCATAGTATTTATCTAGATTCTTGGCTAACTGCTTATCGATGAAAACAATTCTTTCAATGCTTCCTAGCGAGACCATTGCGCTCATAATTACTGCAGGAACAGACCATATGATCACATATGCAGCAAATATTCCTGTAATAATAGTATAAGCGTGCCCAAAAAAGTTATTCAAAGCCAATCCTCTACAAAGTATTCACTCAGCTCTTTAAGGTCGATAACCTTTTCATAAAGGATATTCTGCAACCAAAGCTATCGATAAGCCTCATGTTACAGGAATGGCGGCTAAAGCCATTCCTACCCGAATTTACATGGCTATTTTTCATTAACCTAGGGCTACAATAATTTTGCTATAATCGTTATACATAATGTTAAAAAAAACAACCAAAATCCAATGCAATTCAACCACATAAATGCATTAAACTTCCAAGAATAAACTTTCGCCCTATAACGTATAAAAGGGTACTTTAAGCAATACACCATGAATCTTGTCAAGATATTATAAGACATCATATTCTGATAATCAGAGTGAAGTTTATCAACATCTTTTGCTAACTGTTTATCCATAAAAACAATGCGTTGAGGATCTCCTAAGCTCAATACGGCTCCCGATATAGCACCTACTACACACCAAATGACAAAGTACCAAAATATGACTATTGACAATAAGGCTAAAACTAATTTAAGAGTGATCATCAAAAACTTTCCTGAATGACTTAGAGTTGCTATTGCCCCCACTGATAAGCAATATAAATAATATCACCGACATTCTTTCCTATAGTAGCACCAGTGACACCACCTACAACAAAAGCCATTAGTAAACCCGACCTCAGCCGTATAGGGTTCAGGCTCACACCCGCTTAAGAGAATCCTTAGTAAAAGAGATAAAAGGCTGTCCATTTAATCATTGCCGAATACCTGACGTTTGGGTTGGCATCAATTGACAGCTAGATCTATTGCGGAGAGTTTGCCTTTTCCAATTGTTGTGATGTCGCAGCGTCAGCTGAAGGAAAAGGAGTTGGAGAAGATTCGCCTTTGCCATCAAAGAGAACGACCACATCTGTCTGATTTTTAGGTGAACGAACGACCCATCCGTTTGGGTCTGCTCCCTGTTTAGGCGTGCAGTCATCGTACATATCAACGCACGATTTTGAGTAGAAGACCCGTACTCTAGGGCCATCAACAATCACCTCCATCGAACCATAGTCACGGTCGAAATTTTGGTAATAATTATCCATTGTTTTCATTTTGGCTTCGGCATTATCTGGAATGGGAGCAGATATGCGGTGATGAGGTGTAGAGCTGATGTCATCGTCTGCAAACCCCCATCCTTCTTCCCATTCGCCTTCAATGTATGCGGGAGCGTCTATACGCCCACCTGAGGAGTGAGCGCCGGGGTAACCGCTCACTCCACCCATGGCAAAGTTGGCTTTACCGCCAGACACGGTTGTAATTGTCATTTTATAGACAGAGTGCCTACCTGTGGAACTACCATTCGTAAAACCAACTACAGCAGTATAAGGCTCAGGTTCACAGCCAAAAATAGCCAACGATAAGAGTAGTGGTAAAAAGGCTTTCCATTTAATCATTGCCGAATACCTGACGTTTTGGTTGATTATTACTGTCGATGCTCAATGCGTTAACGGACCTATCAATTACACTTTCGTAGCCAGGATTGATCAAGGAATCATGGGGGCGATGAATGTATCGTTGCTGTAATTTTGGTTCTTTATTTCTCCACTGAGTACTGACAGAACCGGTTGAAATACTTTTGATTTCCTCCCAAAGGCTTTCAATAAACGTGTCGTTATTGTAGTCAATCGAAGAGAGATTTTTCTGCGCTTCAATAACATTTGGGAGCCACCGAATTCCTTGCTTTTCGGCTTGCTGTTTCATCCGCTCAAAAGTGAGCCCTGCCAGTGCATTGCTGGTTGGGACAAAATGGTAGTAATGTAGCTCACCGTTGACGAGCTTGACTTCACCATGGATGTCGTGCTCTTCTCGCGTTTGTTGTTGCCAAGCTAGATTCTCTTGCGCAAGCTTCTGTTGAGCATAGGCGGCAAGTTCATGGGCTGATTTAAACTTTTGAATATCAGATTGATACTTATCATAAAGTGATGTTTTATGGGTAAGTTTTCTATGATAAGTAGAGTCTACAGGTTGGTTGAGGCGCGCTGGTAGGTCTGTCCTGCCATATTGGTTTTTAGATGGGTAGCCACCGCCAATATCAGTGTGACAGCCGGGGAATACTTCTTGACAGAAAATACCGTCACTAAAGGCAACCGCTTCGGTGTGGCCTTTCCCTAACGAGGTTAATGGAAAGTTCTCACGGTACTCATGCTGTGCACAAATCTGGAATACTTTTTCTGCCGCATTTGGTTTGAGGCCAAGCTTATATTCCCCTTCGTCATTGTTACCGGGCATATAAAATGAGCCTACGGTATCAAAAAGGCCCACAAAACGAACAGAAATACGGCGCTGTGTATCTGCCGCATAAAATTCATCGGATAGGGAATCAAACCGCTTATAGCTCTCATTGCCCAGCAAGTTTGGATAAATCTCGCTCGGGTTTTTGCTTCTTTCGGGATTGCTATAGTCAGGAAAACCGGCCTCTAGTGCATTGACAAAATGCCTTGCCAATGCGGCACCGCGGCTGAATCCAAACACATCAAACTGAATGTGATTGATTTTATGATATTCGGTTCCAAGTCGGCGAATAATACCGTTAACTTCTTTTAACAGTGTTTGCCACTTCCACAATCCACCGGTGTCATCAAACACGCCAAAAGCTTGTCCAGGGAAGAGCTTCTCATCACCACCCGCATCAATGATTGGGTTACGCTCTCCGGGGATAATGGGAATATCATCCACTGTGCCTACCCCAGAGACATAAATTTTAGCTGATTGGCCATCTTGTTCTGGGTACGCCTCAAATAGGCGAGCAATATTGGTACGCGACTTATTGCCGTACGTCTCTTTGTATTCATCATTAGGGCTATTTTGCCCTGTACCATCAAAGAAAACCCCAATACGCAGTGTCCGTTCGCGTTTTAGGTTGACGACTGGAAGCTCTTTTTCGACGGTTTTTTCGTCGCTGATTGCTTTAACCGCAGAATTAAGTAAACAACGCTCGCTGTAGTCGTAAAACGTATTTAATGGATGATTGAACCAATCTGGCGATATGGGTGGAAAGCCGTAAGAAGCGGTTTGAGTTTGCTTTTTCTCCGTCGGCTGACTAACCGTTAGGCTATCACCCACGGCCAACGACATCGGTTCAGCGTGATACTGTGGGTTCAACTCCAACAGCTGCTTAGCGGACAAGCCATATTGAGCGGCAATAGCAGGCCATGATTCACGTTGGCGGGTAGTCGGATCAAACTTAACGGTATGGGTTAATGGTTGCGCTGAGTCACCAGTTTTATCGCTATCCGACTCTGCCGGTGAGTCGTCTCGATTCGCAACGGCTTGCTTAGGGGCGGCGAGCAAATCGCTGATAGATAGCTTTACGCCGTTTTCTGCTAGCCATTCATCATCTAAATTATCGAGCTCTTCACGGGTAATTGCTTCTTTGAGATAGACGAGGTGTTGGTCCTCGACGTTTTTTCCACCCAATTTCCAATAAACCAAGATAGCACTCTGGTGCTTGTTAAGGCCTTGGTCATGATTGAGTTTTTCATGGGTAGAACGCGTGGCATAAAACTGCCACTTGCCATTGCCTAACAGCTTATATTCTTGAACAAGGCGCTTTTGGTTGAAGTGATAATAATATCCCTCTGTGGGTAAACCGAGTCGTTCGCCCAACTGAATAGAGGGCGTCACCGGAATAAAGGCTTCTCTGACCACAGCGGAACCTTCAGGCTTCATCACTACGTGGTCAGGAACACTCACACCCATGGTGTCGGCAGAGATTTTAGCCACTAGCTTTTTAGGCTCATCAAATGCGGCGTAAGCGGTGTACTTAGTACCGTGTTCGGTAGGCTTAGTTTGCCACTGGCCAATCATGCCTTCTTGCTCAGTTTTCGCTAATTGGAAAGTACAGCCTACGGCCTTACGAAAGGTGTCGTCAGAGGCTGCAATCTCAAAGCAGTACTCATATTTCAAGGCTGGCGGCACGTCTGAACGGTCAGGCTTTACTGGCTCAGGGACATAGGTATCTTCGATATTTGTTGTCGCAGCTTGCGAGCTGTCATTCGCGCTACCCGAACCAGTCGCTCCCGCTGCAACATTCCCAGATTGATTCGCTCTAGCAGAAAGAGCCGATTGGGCTTGTGGCGAAAGCGTTGTGTTAGTGCTCGGAGCAACGGACCATATCTTGTTAACGCTATCATGCACCATCGCTGATTGCTTCGGCGCATCGGTCAGTAATACATACTCACCGCTATCAAGCTTTTCCTTAAACTGAGAAAAGCTCACGCCATCAGGGATGATACTGCTGACATCGCGCTCGCTCAGCGAGCTGATATCGCCCTCTACTTGACTAAACTCATACGCCATAAGCTCAGTCAATTGCACTAATTTGTAAGTCACCTTTCTGTCCGCCAGTAAATGATCATGACGCAGCATTCTACGCAACAGGCCAGAAATATGGATAGGGTTGTTGTCATGGTTACGTTAGCTATGGCTAATTTGTGAAGTGTGTGCAAGAACTTTGGTTGACGTTTTCTTGAATCAAACGAAGAAATTCGTGCCAGTATACATGGGATCAGATGCCGCCCCATCTTCAACGGGGCGGTGTGTGCGTCATGGACTCTCTACTCACCAAAAAACTGCTTAATTGCGGTGATCATCCCTTGGGTGAGTTGGTGGAGTTGGTCGTCGCGGATGCAATAGGGTGGCATCACATAAACCAATTTTCCGAACGGACGAACCCAAATGCCTTGGGCGGTCATTAAAGGCTGAATATCGGCCAGGTTCACCGGGTCGGTCAACTCTATCACGCCAATTGCGCCAAGCACACGCACGTCCGCCACACATTCCAATGCGCGAGCAGGCGCTAAGCCAGTTTTCAGCTGCTGCTCGATGTGCGCGATGGTCTGCGGCCAGTCACTTTCTAGCAAGGTATCAATGCTGGCGCAGGCCACGGCGCAGGCGAGAGGGTTGCCCATAAAGGTAGGACCGTGCATAAAACAGCCTGCATCACCGCTGCAGACGGTATCGGCCACATGGCGGGTAGTGAGCGTGGCGGCCAAGGTCATGTAGCCGCCGGTCAGTGCTTTACCGACGCAGAGTATATCTGGGCTGATCCCCGCGTGGTCGCAGGCAAATAGTTTACCGGTGCGGCCAAATCCGGTGGCAATTTCATCCACAATCAGCAGTACATCAAATTCATCGCACAAAGCGCGCACTTGACGCAGGTATTCGGGATGATAAAAGCGCATACCGCCTGCGCCTTGCACAATCGGCTCTAAGATCACCGCGGCCAGTTGGCCGTGATGCGCGGCGAGTGCTTCGCGCATGGGCTGTATGTCGTTAGGGTTCCACTCACCGTCAAAGCGGCTTTGTGGCGACGGCACAAAATGATGCTGGGGCAGAAACCCTTTGTAGAGTTTGTGCATCGAATTATCAGGATCCGTCACCGACATGGCGGCGAACGTGTCGCCATGATAGCCATGACGCAAGGTCAAAAACTGTGCGCGTGACTCGCCGCGTCCCTGCCAATATTGCATCGCCATTTTAAGCGCTACTTCTACTGATACAGAGCCTGAATCGGCCAAAAAGACTTGCGTGAGCGGCGCAGGTGAATGCGCGACCAAGCGCTCACAAAGCGATACCGCGGGCTGGTGGGTGAGACCGCCAAACATCACATGCGACATTTTATCGATTTGCTGATGCGCCGCGGCGTTCAAAGCAGGGTGGTTGTAGCCGTGAATGGCTGCCCACCATGACGACATGCCATCAATCAGAACAGTGCCATCTTCAAGGTGTAGCTCGGCGCCGCTTGCGCGTGAGACAGGTAAGCAAGGCAAAGGGTCGAGCGTTGAGGTGTAGGGATGCCAGATATGTTCACGGTCAAAATGGGTGTTGATGCTCATAAATAAATCAGATGTAAACCAGTGTGATCTTGTTGTGTTGACAGGTTAACGTCTGTGGGTAGACTAGCCAAGCATTAAAACGACAACAACGGGGAAAACCGCGTGGAAATAAGACACAACTGGACCGCACAGGAAGTGCAAGCATTGTTCGATAAACCCTTCATGGATTTGCTGTTTGAAGCGCAGCAGGTGCATCGTGAATATCATCCTGCCAACCAAGTGCAAGTTAGCACGCTGTTATCGATCAAAACCGGCGCGTGTCCAGAAGATTGCAAATATTGCCCGCAAAGTGCGCGGTATCGCACCGATGTTGAGAAAGAGCGCTTAATGGAAGTGGAACGCGTGCTCGAAGCGGCGGAAAAAGCCAAAGCCTCAGGCGCGACGCGCTTTTGCATGGGGGCGGCGTGGAAAAACCCCAAGCAACGCGATATGCCATATTTGCTCGATATGATCCAAGGCGTCAAAGGATTAGGGTTGGAAACCTGCATGACATTGGGCATGTTGGATGCGGAGCAAGCCAAGACCTTGTCGGAGGCGGGTTTGGATTACTACAACCACAATCTCGATACCTCGCCCGAGTTTTACGGCAACATCATCACCACGCGGACGTATCAAGAACGCCTTGATACCTTATCTAACGTGCGAGACGCGGGAATGAAGGTGTGTTCCGGTGGCATTATTGGGTTGGGTGAAAGTGCCCGCGATCGCGCTGGTTTGCTGGTCGAGCTGGCCAATATGCCGGCTCACCCAGAAAGCGTGCCGATTAACATGCTGGTCAAAGTAAAAGGCACACCGCTTGAGAACGTCGATGACGTTGATCCGTTCGATTTTGTCCGCATTATCGCGGTGGCGCGGATCATGATGCCCAAATCGGCAGTGCGGCTGTCTGCTGGGCGCGAAGACATGAACGAGCAAATGCAAACCTTGTGCTTTATGGCGGGCGCCAACTCGATATTCTACGGCTGTAAGCTGTTGACCACACCAAACCCTGACGAAGACGCGGACATGCAGCTATTTAAAAAGCTGGGTATCAATCGCGAAGCGGTCAGCCAAAAGCCCGATCAAGTCACTGAGCATGACTTACTTGAGCAAGTGGCATCGCGCCCGCAAGAAGGCGATCTGTTCTACGACGCCAGTGTCTAAGCACCATGACTGACACAACATCAGCGCTTATCCGTCGTTACCAAGGCGAACTGGTCGCACGCCAGCAACAAGACCTATGGCGGCAAAGTGGAGACAATGCCGTCGCCGAGTCATGGCGCAACTTTGCGGGTAATGATTACTTAGGCCTCGCGCAAGACCCGCGGCTGGTCAAAAAGGCGCAGCAGCATCTTGAACGCTGGGGTGTGGGCGCGACGGCCTCGCCGGTGGTATCTGGTTTTACCGCCGCGCATCAATCCCTTTGTGATCAGCTGTGTGACTGGCTGGGTTACCCGCAAGCGATACTGTTTAACAGTGGTTTTGCCGCCAATCAGGCGTTGCTGTTTACGCTGTTAGGTAAAGACGATGTCTTGTTTCAAGATAAACTCAACCACGCCTCCTTGATTGAGGCCGGCTTATTGAGCCCTGCCACGCAGCGGCGTTTTCGTCATAACGACATGGCACACCTTCGCCAACTGCTCGCGAAGCAAACCCAGCCTTCCGCATCGCTGATTGTCTCGGAAGGGGTATTTAGCATGGATGGCGATGTGTCGCCAACCGACAGCCTTGCCGCGATTGCCAACCAATCGGGGGCGCTCTGGGCTCTGGATGACGCGCATGGGATTGGCGTGTTAGGGCAAGAAGGCGAGGGCAGTATCAGTCGTGGCGCGCGGCCGGATATTTTAATCGTGACGTTTGGAAAAGCCCTGGGCGTCGCCGGCGCGGCAGTGCTGGCTTCTCCCACCATTATTGACTATTTACGCCAGTTCGCTCGCCATTATGTGTACTCGACGGCTATGCCACCCGCGCAAGCGGCGCTCATCGAGGATGCGATTAGGCTGGCACGAACAGAGCACTGGCGGCGAGAAACACTCAGCGCCCATGCTGAACAGCTAGCGCAAGGGCTCCACGATTGGTTAGAGACGACGTCTGTTTTCGAACCGCGCGCTGGTAATCGGCAGCCTTTACCGCGACTACTTACGACGCCTAGCCCGATCAAGCCACTGATTATCGGTGATTTGGCAGCGTTACAGCAGGTGAATCACGCTTTGATGAAAGCCCATATTCGGGTGGGAGCGATTCGGCCACCGACGGTGCCTACCAACACCGCACGTCTGCGGATCAGCCTGTCCGCCCAGCATCAAAAAACAGATATCACCGCATTGATTGAGGCGCTTAAGCCGGTATTAGCGGGCGACAAAGCGTGTAGGGTGACAGCATGACCGTCGCCGATAAACAAGCGATTGCTCGAGCGTTTGGCCGAGCCGCGCCCCATTATGACGACAGTGCGACGCTGCAGCGCCGTGTCGGCCATCGGTTAATGGCATTGGCTGAGTCAGAGCAAAAAGCTATCCATCTCAGTACCGTCTTAGATGTCGGTTGTGGCACCGGCTATTTCACCCAGCAGTGGATGACTCACGCTAAAACAGTGATTGGACTGGATCTCAGCGCTCCTATGCTTGCAACGGCAAAAGCGCGCTGCGGCGACGCCATGCTAGGCGTACAAGCAGATGCGGAGCATTTACCGCTGGCTGATAACAGTGTCGATCTGGCGTTTAGTTCGTTAGCGCTGCAATGGTGCGACGATTTGCACGTGCCGTTGGCGGAGCTGCGTCGGGTCGTCAAACCCGGTGGGCAAATTCTTGTTTCGACACTGCTCACCGGATCCTTGTGTGAACTCGACAGCGCGTGGCAACAAGCATGCGGCACGTCACGGGTGAACCGCTTTATCACATTATCTGAGTTACAACAGGCGACCCAACACGCCGGGCTGATGCACGTAACCGTGTTGCAAGAAAGCGAACAGCTGACGTTTGCTAATGCCCATGCGGTGATGAAAAGCTTAAAAGGCATTGGCGCGACATATCGCCCGCAAGGGGCGGGGCAGCAAGGGCTGGCGACAAGAGCGCAGTTTAGTGCGGTAGAAAAGGCGTATCAGCGTTTTGCACTTGCCGCCAACACCTTGCCGGCGACCTATCAAATTGGCTACATAGTGATTCACCATCATGCATGACAGTTACTTTATTACCGGCACCGACACCGAAGTGGGGAAAACCTATACCACGGCGGCACTGTTGCACGCTTTTATCAAACAAGGTTATCAAGCGGTGGGCTACAAGCCTGTCGCCGCTGGTGCCGATTTAGCGCCAGACTACCAACTCAATAGTGACGCTGTCACTTTACAGCGCGCCAGTGCGATTGCATTGCCGTATGCCGCTATCAACCCAGTGTTGTTAGAAACGCCATGCTCGCCGCACTGGGCGGCCGTGTTAGCCAACAAGCCCATCGATACCCAGATGTTGAGCGATGGGCTCGCGCATTTAAAACAGCAGGCCAGCCCAGTATTGGTAGAAGGGGCTGGCGGCTGGCAAGTGCCACTGAGTGAGACTGAAACGCTTGCCGATTGGGTGGTTGCCCATCAACTGCCAGTGATCATGGTGGTGGGAATAAAGCTTGGCTGTTTAAACCATGCTTTACTCACCGCAGAGGCCATACGTGCACGCGGGCTTACGTTAGCTGGATGGGTGGCAAACGCCGTGGATCCCAAGGCGCAGCACAGTGACGAAATGGTGCGCTATCTTGATGCGCATTTAGATGCGCCTTGTCTGGGGCACTTGCCGTTTGCTGCCGATGCCTCGCCAGCACAACGGGCGTCAACGCTGGATATCCGTGCGCTTTTAGCGCCTTAAACGGTGGGCGCATTGAGTCATGCCGGACACAAAAAAAGCCAGTGAAAACTGGCTTTTTGCTAATGTAGAATCGGCCTTGTAACAGGAATGACTGACAACGACCGCTTACTTTTGATCGTCCAGTAATCCCATCAGACCTTGCTGGACTTCTGCAATTTGTCGCGCTGCACTGGCGTCATCCGATGCTAACCCAAGTTCTGAGCAGGCTTCGTCGAAGCTCATGCCGAGATGACAGCATAAGATGTCGATAGCGACACGGTAGTTTTCTTTTTCTGCCATGGTTTCACTCCATTGATAACGCGTTGTTTTAACGCGGCTCTTGTTCAGGGCTTCACACTTTGTCTCATCTCATTGACGCTTCATCGCGATGTGAACAATGAGTGAGAAAATGTTATCTAGTTTTAAACAGCTGCAGCCAAATTAGCGCCCTCTTAACGCAATTACAACTCGACTAAAGTCTATAGTAGCTTGGATTTGTCTAAAATGCTGGCTCTATGTGTTAGGTTTATTTTTAAATTACTGAATTGGTTGTGAGATTTTATCAATCGGCCTAGCTCACATTTTATCTATATCAGATGGGAATARCGTGCCACACTAACTGGTCAGCGGAGTGGTGCGGCTGTCTGTATCGATGGGCGGATTCAATCATTTTATTCGTAACAAATTGCATCAAAGGATTGTTTTTATCTTGAATGCCCATACTATTTTTACCATTACAACAAGTAAGCGCTAAACACTGGGTTTAAGCGACGGAGACACACGATGAAACGCATAGGATTATTTCTTGCTACCAACCTCGCGGTACTGATCGTATTCAGCATTGTGCTGAACATCATCTACGCGGTCACAGGCATGCAGCCGGGCAGCTTGTCTGGGTTGCTGGTACTGGCGGCTGTATTCGGTTTTGGCGGCTCAATTATCTCGTTGCTGATGTCAAAATCCATGGCACTTCGCTCTGTAGGGGCGCAAGTGATTGAGCATCCACGTAATGAAACCGAACACTGGTTGATGAACACGGTCAGTCAACAGGCTCAGCGTGCTGGCATTGGCATGCCAACGGTGGCGATCTATAACTCGCCCGATATCAACGCGTTTGCCACCGGCGCAAAACGTGACGACTCCGTGGTCGCGGTATCAACGGGTTTACTACAAAACATGACCCGTGATGAAGCGGAAGCGGTACTGGCGCATGAAGTCAGTCACATTGCCAACGGCGACATGGTCACCATGACCTTGATGCAAGGGGTAGTGAACACCTTCGTGATCTTTATCTCTCGTGTCATTGCTGGCGCGGTCAGTGGTATGAACAACGACGAAGAAGGCGAAGGCGGCGGCAACTGGATGATGTACTTCCTGGTGTCGTCAGTGCTAGAAATCGTGTTTGGTATTTTGGCTAGCATTCTCACCATGTGGTTTAGCCGTCATCGCGAATTCCGCGCCGATGCAGGCTCAGCGCAGCTGGTGGGCAAACAGAAAATGATTGCAGCACTGGAGCGTTTAAAAGTCAGCCACGAGCCGAAACTGGAAGGCTCAATGATGGCATTTGGCATCAACGGTAAGAAAACGCTGAGTGAGTTGTTTATGACTCACCCACCGCTAGAAAAACGTATCGATGCCTTGCGTCGTGGCGACTATCTATAACCGGATAGCGTTTACGTCGAGTCATAAATTAAGCGGCCTGCGGGCCGCTTTTTGTTTGTGTGCGTCGCCACTTTATCCCCTCACTGGCGAGCACCGCACCGAATACAATCAACGCCATCGCCACGACGGTGAGCAGACTGACGGTTTCTGAGAACACAGGAATGGCGATTAGCGCAGCCACTACAGGCGTGAATGCGCCTATTGCGGCACTCATTTCCGCCCCTAAGCGGCGAATCGCAAATGCATAGCTGTAATTGGCAATGATCCCCACGCCTAAACCTTGCGCCAGCACATGGTAGCCAAGCTCGCCAAGAGGGGCTTGGAGCAGGTTAAAGGAGACAAGTCCGCTCATCGCGCCCACCGGTAGCAACAAGACGGCCGAAATCGCTAATACCGCGCCGGCTTCTGCGGCATTCAATCCTGTCACACGTACGCCAATGGTAAACCATGCCCAGCTGATGCTGGCTGCAAGCAAAATCAAATGGCCTTGCGTGACGCTCCACGGTGAGAAGAACAGCGAATGCCATAAAAACGCACCAATGCCGGTGACGATAAGCCCAATGCCTAATCGCCGTCCCACTGAGAGCGATTCACCATAAACGCCCCAAGCAATCGCAGAGACAAACAGCGGCAAGATCCCAGGAATTAACGAGGCGCCATCGGCGACAGGGGCAAACTGCATACCTGTGGCAGCGAGCAGATAAAACGGTAAGCCTGCGCCAAAGGCAATCGCAAACAGATAACGTTTGGGCACAGAGATAATATGACGGATCCGATGACGGCTCAGCCAACCAAATAGTAGGGCGGCAGGCAAAAAGCGCAGTAGGGCAATATCGCCACTGGTTAACACCGATTGGCTGGCCTGACGCAATGAGATAAACAGGCTCGCCCAAATGGTGACGGTGACAAGCATAGCGGCGAGGCCTAATACACGTTGAGAGGTGGCAGGCATGGTGGGTCACTTCCTTGTTCAACAATAGAGTTAGTGTGGCATCGTCAAAGGAGGGATTGGTGGCAAATTAAAGAGTGATTTGCCATCATGTTAGCGTTTATCATCTTTAATTATATTTTTGTTGTTGAAAATCACCAAGGAAGCGATTTGGACAGTAAAGACAAAGCCATTTTGGCGCTATTGCAAGACGATGCGCGGCGTACCACCGCGGAAATCGCTGATGCGGTTGGGCTGTCGTTTTCACCGTGTGCAAGACGAATCAAAAAGCTGGAAGCCGATGGAGTGATAGCGTCCTATCAGGTCACGTTAAATCGCCAGCGGATTGGGCTAAACATGACCTTTTTCGTTAACGTGAGTTTGAGCAATCACCGAGAAGAGGCGATTGTCACCTTTGAAAACGCGCTGGTGGAAATGGATGAAGTGATCAACGGCCACGTCATTTCTGGCACTTATGATTATTTACTGGAAGTGGTGACGCGCGATTTACCGCACTATGAAGCCTTTATGCGCCAGTTACAGACTTTGGCGATGGTCAAAGACATCAATACCAATGTGGCGATCCGCGCGGTCAAACAAGGCGCGGCGCTAAAAGTGTAGCGCCGCGTGATCATCATGAAAGGAAGGTTAGCGAATAGCGATTAGCTAAGGTGCTGGCTTAGCCAGTCACTAAAGGCATTTTGAGGCAGGGCGCCATTCATCATGTCAACGCGCTCGCCGTTTTTAAACACCATTAGCGTCGGAATGCTGCGAATGCGATATTGTGCTGCCAGCGCTTGCTGCGCTTCAGTGTCAATTTTCACAAACAGCGCACGCCCCTCTTCCTGCTCGGCGACGGCCTCAAAAGCAGGCGCAAAACTTTGGCATGGTCCACACCAAGGGGCCCAAAAATCTACCACCACGGGCTTGTCGCTGTTAAGTAAAGCAGCAAAGTTATCGCTCGTGCCTTCAATGGGCTTTCCTTCTAATAGCGCTGATTGACATTTGCCACACTTGGGCGCGTCGTTCACGCGTTCGCTTGGAATACGGTTCATCGCTTGGCAGTGAGGGCAACGTGAGGTTAGGGTTGTCATTATTGTTCCTCGTCGAATGATTTGTGGCTAGTTTACGAGCCTTTGCCGAGGAGCGAAAACAGAAATAATCTATGACAGACATAGAAAAAGCCGATGACGCGTCATCGGCTTTTGCGTCTCGCGCACATTGGGTGCGTTACAGTGTATCCACCACCGCGAGGATGGCACTGAGCATATCGCGACCAAAGGCTTGGCTGCGCGCCGGTGACCAGCCAAAATCTGGGTCCGGTTGGTCGTTGTGATCTTTAAACGGCATTTCAACCGTGTACGACAAACACTTAAAGCGCTCGCCAATCCAGTTTGATCCTACGGTTAAATTGGCTTTACCGGGCGCATCTTTTTCATAGCCATGCTCGTCTTGAAACTCCGGCGTTACGGTAAGCAGCGCACGTTTGAAGCGGTTTTCGAGGTCAGCCATACGTTCATCGTAAGATGGGATCCCCTCGCAACCGGCAACAAAGTTATACGGAATGGCCTCATCACCGTGAATATCAAGGCACATTTTCACCCCAGTTTGTTCCATACGGGCACGAACATGATACACCTCAGGGCTACGCTCAAGGCTTGGTGTTTCCCATTCGCGGTTTAAGTTGGCGCCGACGGCATTGGTGCGCAAGTGGCCGCGTACGCTGCCGTCGGGATTCATGTTAGGAACGATGTAAAAGTCCGCTTTTTCCAACAGCGCACGGGCGGTAGTGTCCGTGTCGTCAAGCAATCGGTCGAGTAAACCTTCCATAAACCATTCCGCCATGGTCTCGCCGGGATGCTGGCGGGCAATTAGCCAAATGGGCGTTTTCGGTTGAGCGGATTCCCCTAAATCAGCGCGAATTTTCAAGAGGCTAATATCGCGACCATCTAGGGTTTGGCCAAGCGTTTCTAATTGGCACTGTGGGTAGGTTTGTGCTTGATGAATCAAATCCAAGTGGCGCTCATAGCTATACGGTGCGAAATACGCAAAGTACATCGAGCCGTGTTGCGGCGTCACCTTAATGGTCAAGGTATCGCCGTCGAATTCAGTAGGGACACGGAACCAGGTATCACGGTCGTATGAGGCAACCGCTTGGTAGTCTTTCCAGCCTTCAGGGTAGGCTGAGCCTGCAAGCTGCTGAATATGGAGCGTATGGGCCTGATTGACCTCAGCTTCAAGGCGAAAGTGGAACCACTGATAAAACTCAGATTGATTGTCTTGGTGAATGGCAAGCTGAATATTGTTGATGTCGTCGTCATTCAGAACGCGGATATTCCCGCTATCGAACTGGCTAAAAATACGCATAGAGCATCCTTTTTCTGTTGAAGGGCCAGCTGTGTTTGCGCCGGTATCTATAAGCCGTTGTGGTTATTTGCTGTCTACTTGGGCAGACATTGTGCATTTGCTGGCTTATAGTCGTTGATCTCAGCGAATATCTTGCCGTGCTATTCGTGAGCTGGCAAGGTGCCAGTATGATTTGGGTGAACGCGCGACGCCTTTGAACAAAAAAGGAGCCATTATGCAATTGCAGGACATGACGCTGCTTAAGACACAAGCACTGATTAACGGTCAATGGAAAGATGCCCACAACCAAAAAACACGCCCGGTGACCAATCCTGCCAATGGCGCGTGTTTGGCAAACGTACCCAATATGGGCGCCGAGGAAACACGACAAGCGATTGATGCCGCCGATGCGGCCTTGCCCGAGTGGCGATCGCTAACGGCGAAAGCCCGTGCCGATGTATTGTACCGCTGGTACGAGCTGATGCTTGAACACAAAGACGACTTAGCGGCGATCATGACCGCTGAGCAAGGCAAACCGCTGAAAGAAGCCGCGGGAGAGATCCAATACGCGGCGTCATTTTTACAGTGGTTTGCTGAAGAAGCAAAGCGGGTGTATGGCGCGACTATTCCTGCTGAGCAGGCCGACAAACGCATCTCTGTGATCAAGCAACCGATTGGCGTAACGGCAGCGATTACGCCTTGGAATTTTCCAGCCGCGATGATCACCCGCAAAGCCGCGGCAGCACTGGCGGCAGGTTGTACTATGGTGGTGAAGCCGGCCAGTGACACACCGTTGTCGGCGTTGGCGCTTGGAGAGCTGGCACTGCGCGCGGGTGTGCCTGCCGGGGTACTAAGCATCGTCACCGGTACAGCTGGGCCGATTGCCGATACGCTTTGCAGCGATGATAGAGTGCGCAAGCTTTCATTCACCGGCTCGACAGAAATTGGCGCACAACTGATGGAAAAATGCGCGCCAAGCATTAAAAAGTTGTCGCTGGAGTTGGGGGGCAATGCGCCGTTTATTGTTTTTGATGATGCGGATATCGATGCAGCGGTTGAAGGTGCTATTGCGGCTAAATATCGCAATGCGGGACAAACATGCGTTTGTGTGAACCGAATCTATGTGCAATCGAGTATTTATGACGCCTTTGCAGAAAAATTCACACAAGCGGTTAGTCAATTACGCGTCGGTCTTGGCACCGATGATAAGGTGGACATTGGCCCGCTGATTAATCGTGGTGCGATCGACAAAGTGAAAGCACATTTGGACGATGCCAAGCAACACGGCGGCGAGATCCTGCTTGGCGGCGATTGCCCAGAGTTAGGGGAAAACTTTACTCAGCCTGCGGTCATCAAACACGCGACACCGGCGATGCGGATTGCTAAAGAAGAAACCTTTGGTCCGGTTGCGCCCTTGTTTGCCTTTAATGATGAAGCTGAAGCTATCGCAATGGCGAACGATACCGAGTTTGGTCTGGCGTCGTACTTTTATGCGCGAGACATTAGCCGCGTGCATCGTGTCGCAGAAGCCTTAGAGTACGGCATGGTGGGGATTAACACTGGCCTTATTTCAACCGCGGTGGCGCCCTTTGGTGGGGTGAAACAATCAGGCTTAGGCCGAGAAGGGTCACAATGGGGCTTGGATGAATACCTCGAAATGAAGTATCTGTGTTTGGCGCTATAGCCTAAGGG
This sequence comes from Salinivibrio sp. IB574, assembly GCF_001996205.1. Classification (NCBI taxonomy): domain Bacteria; kingdom Pseudomonadati; phylum Pseudomonadota; class Gammaproteobacteria; order Vibrionales; family Vibrionaceae; genus Salinivibrio; species Salinivibrio sp. IB574. The sequence continues at coordinate 43,539 of NZ_MUFN01000001.1, forward strand.
GTTAAGCCCTCTCGTAATCACGGGCAGGGGGGCGATGTGTTCAAAAATGCTGACATGTCAACATGACGTTACTCTGTTTATGGTCAGCAACTTGGTGCAAATATCATCGTGTTGGCCATAATTTAGACGGGTTGACTGTTTTTTGACAGCTTGGTGTATGAAAATTTGCGATTCGGCACATCGCCCCTGTTGTTGCCTTTTCATCCGTGGTAAAACTCAAGTAATATGCGTTAAGACACGTCCAACCGTTGCGGTGAAGCAACAAGTTGGCGAACCAAACCAAGTGGAGATACAAGATTGATCACTGTTTTCCTTGTAGATGATCACGAGCTGGTTCGCACAGGGATTCGACGTCTATTAGAAGACGTCCGTGGAATTAAAGTGGTAGGGGAAGCCGACAGCGGTGAAGCCGCACTCAAGTGGTGTCGGCAAAATCACGCCGATATTGTCCTGATGGACATGAACATGCCGGGCATCGGGGGTTTGGAAGCCACACGTAAGTTGCTTCGCTACTCGCCGGATGCCAAGATCATCGTACTCACGATTCACACTGAGAACCCATTCCCAACCAAGGTGATGCAAGCGGGTGCCGCGGGCTATCTCACCAAAGGGGCGGGCGCAGACGAAGTGGTGAATGCGATTCGTATGGTCAATAGTGGCCAACGGTACATTTCCCCGGATATTGCCCAGCAAATGGCGCTTAGTCAGTTCTCCGCTTCTTCTGACAACCCTTTCAAGGAGCTGTCTGAGCGTGAATTGCAGATCATGCTGATGATCACCAAAGGGCAAAAAGTCACGGACATTTCCGAGCAGCTCAGTTTAAGCCCCAAAACCGTTAATAGTTACCGCTATCGCTTGTTTAGCAAGCTAGGCATTAACGGGGATGTGGAGTTGACTCACCTCGCCATTCGTCACGGGATGTTAGATACCGAGACTCTGTAGTGCCAGACACATTCGATTCAAAAAGCTTTTTAAAAACGGTGCCTCACCAACCGGGCGTTTATCGCATGATGGACGCCTCGGGTGAGATCATTTATGTGGGTAAGGCGAAAGATCTGAGCAAGCGTCTTGCCAGCTACTTTCGTGTGCAAGTTTCCAGCGAAAAAACCAAAGCCTTGGTACGTAACATCGCCAATGTGGAAGTCACCGTCACTCACACGGAAACGGAAGCGCTGATCCTTGAACACAACCTCATCAAGCAATTCCTGCCTAAATACAATGTGTTGCTGCGCGATGATAAATCCTACCCCTACATTTATCTAAGCGGCCATACCCATCCTCGCTTGGCAGTTCATCGCGGTGCGAAAAAGAAAAAGGGCGAATACTTCGGCCCGTTTCCGGATGCGAGCGCAGTAAGACAAAGCCTGCACCTGCTGCAGAAAATATTCCCCGTTCGCCAATGTGAGGACTCCGTTTACGCCAACCGCAGTCGTCCCTGTTTGATGTACCAAATTGGTCGGTGTGCGGGGCCTTGTGTACCCGGATTGGTCAGTGATGAGGAGTACGCCGAGCAGGTGAATTTTGCGCGGTTATTCTTGCAGGGCAAAAATCGCCAAGTGATCGATTCGCTGGTGGAAAAAATGGAAACCGCCAGTCAGCAGCTTCAATTCGAAAAAGCCGCTGAATACCGCGATCAAATCCAAGCCTTGCGTCGCGTGCAAGAGCAGCAGTTTGTCTCGCAAGATAGCGACGAAGATCTAGATGTGATCGGGTTTGGACTTGAGAACGGTGTGGCCTGTATTCATGTGCTGTTTTTACGCCAAGGTAAGGTGTTAGGTAGCCGCAGCTACTTCCCCAAAATGCCGGCGGAGACAGAACCTGCCGAGGTGGTGTCTAGCTTTGTCAGCCAGTTTTATTTGGCCCAAGCAGAAGGGCGCACCATTCCTAGCCACATTTTGATTTCTGATGACATCGGCGACGATCTTACCTGGCTGTCAGATACCTTGAGTGAAATCGCCGGGCGGCGAGTGCAATTGCAAAGCAAACCACGCGGCGCGCGGGCACGCTTCTTAAAGCTAGCTAACACCAATGCGCGTACGGCGTTAACCAGCAAGATAAACCATCGCATGACCATCCAGCACCGCTACAAGGTCCTGCAAGAAACGCTAGGGTTAAACCCCGTCAAGCGCATGGAATGTTTTGATATCAGCCACACCATGGGCGAAAAAACCGTGGCGTCGTGTGTGGTGTTTAACCAAGATGGCCCGCTAAAAAAAGAGTATCGCCGTTACAACATTGAAGGGATCACCGGCGGCGACGATTACGCCGCAATGGCCCAAGTGCTGACCCGTCGTTACAGCAAACAGCTCGAGCCAGAAAAAATCCCCGACATTATCGTGATTGATGGGGGTAAAGGGCAGCTCAATCGCGCGTGGGAGGTACTGAAACCCCTGATCGCCGATTGGCCCATTCATCCGCTTATTTTGGGTGTTGCCAAAGGGACCAGCCGTAAACCGGGTCTAGAGACACTGATCAAAGTCTCTGGCGAGCAATTCTCGTTGCCAGCCGACTCACCGGCGTTGCACCTGATTCAACACATCCGCGATGAAAGCCATGATCACGCTATTGCTGGACACCGTGCCGCACGTGGAAAAGCGCGCAAACAAAGTGTGCTGACCCAAATCGAAGGTATTGGCCCAAAACGTCGCCAAGCTTTGCTGAAATATCTTGGTGGGATCCAAGAGTTGCGCAACGCCAGTGTCGAAGAAATCGCCAAAGTCCCCGGGATCAGCCGAACACTGGCAGAGAAAATTCATTCCTCATTGCAAGGTTAGAGGCAATGGGGCAACATAACGTAGTCAATCCAACAATAAAAAGCTGAGCATGCGCCTTAATATACCCACCATTTTGACCTTTTTGCGCCTTGCGCTAATTCCGGTCTTTGTCATCGCCTATTATTTGCCCTACGAATGGGCTCCGTTTGCCGCGGCACTCGTTTTCGTGATTGCCGGTGTTACTGATTGGTTGGATGGGTATTTAGCTCGCCGTTTAAAACAATCGACCCGGTTTGGCGCCTTTCTCGATCCTGTTGCCGATAAGGTGATGGTGGCAATTGCCATGGTGCTGATTGTCGAGCATTACTACTCCATTTGGGTCACGATTCCCGCTGCGACCATGATCGCGCGAGAAGTGATTATTTCCGCCCTGCGCGAGTGGATGGCGGAAATTGGTAAACGCGCCAGCGTTGCTGTCTCTTGGGTGGGGAAATTTAAAACGGCTTCACAAATGTTTGCTCTGACGATGCTGCTTTGGCATGCCGCGCCTTGGATTGAATGGCTGGGTTATGTCGCGCTCTATGCCGCAACCGGCTTAACCTATTGGTCGATGTACCAATATATGATGGCTGCCAAGGACGATTTGTTAGCAGACCCAGACAGCGATTAGCTCGCGTTGGTGTCTCGGTCTTAGCGAGTGGGAGATGCGCAGCCTCGCCGAGTCCGACATACCCGCAGCCCAGTAAAAATGCAGCTTAATGAAAAACGCAGCCCAAATGGCTGCGTTTTTTGTTGGCATCAAACACGGTGTTAGCTAGCGTTTAGGCAGGGTGAGAACAAACGCAGCGCCTTGTAATGAGGATTGGGCGACTTGAATGGTGCCATCATAGCTAGCAATAATTTCATCGCACACCGCCAAGCCAATCCCCGTGCCCGGATTTAGCTGATCGGCACGCACGCCGCGCTGAAAAATACTCTCGCGATAGCACTCCGGCACGCCGGGGCCGTCATCCTCGATAGAAAGCTGCCACGCATCCCCTTTATCTTCCAATCGGATCAGCACCTGCTCCAGACAAAAGCGGTACGCGTTCTCGAGTAAATTTCCCAGCAGTTCCATAAGATCGCTGCGATGAAGCGGGAGGGTGGCATCGTCAGCAAAGCCGCGGATCACCGTCACTGGTTTATCTCGATAGGCTTTATCTAACATGCCAGTCAGACTATCGACAGGAATGGTTAGCGAGCTGTCGTCACGCTTTAGGCCGCGTTGCCCCACCAAAGCCCGTTTAAGCTGGTACTGAACCATGTCATCCATTTGGCTGACTTGCTCCAAAATACGCTTGTTCAATTGCTCGCGATTCAGGCTGTTATCATCGAGTAGGGCGTTGGTGGCTGCTAAGCGTGTTTTAAGGCTATGTGCCAAGTCGTCCATAGCGTGACGATAACGCACTTTTTGCTTTTCCCGCTGCGTGATCATCTGGTTGAGTGCTTGGGTGAGATCTTGCAGCTCATCAGGGTAATCACTGTCTAAGGTTTGTTGGCGCGATTCGGTGATCGCAATCAGCTCTCTCGCCAAGCGGCGCAGTGGCGAAAAACTCCAATGGCAGGCCGCTACAACCAGCGCAGAAGCAGAAAAGAACAGCAAACTGATGTAAAACCATGTCTCTGTTTCCAAATTGGCGAGCTGTTGCTTTTCTTGCCCCACATTACGCAGCACATACAAATGATTAGGACTATCGCTTGGCTGCTTATCAGAAGATAGCCGTTGGGCCACCACGTTAAACCCGGCAATCGAGAGATACTGTGGCGTGGTAGCTTGCGAGGGGAAGAGGGCACAAATGTCATCCACCTCAAAGGCTTTGACATCTCGAGATGTCCATAAGGTGTGATTTTCTGGGGTGCAGAGTACCGACATATAATCCGAGCTCGATGGATCAAGCGATTGGATCCACGCGGTGCAATCGAAAACAGTAAAATAATACCGATCGAGGTAGCTAGCACACGAGTTCGCAACCGCGTGCGGCAACGACACAAAGCGAATTGGCCTAATTTCATGAATTACTCAGCTTGAATTTCAAAAAGATACCCTTGACCACGCACGGTGGAAATCGGGTTTTCATGACCGCTTTGTACCAGTTTTTTGCGTAAACGGCTAATCATCACCTCGATGGTATTCGGATCGCCGTCTTGGTCGTGATACAGCACATCGAGTAAGCGTTGTTTGGAGATCACTTCGCGGCTGTGGCGAATCAAGTACTCAAACAGATCATACTCAAAGGCGGTCAGCTCTAAAGGCTGACCTTTTACCGAGACGGATTTGGCCAGCAAATCGAGCTCGATATCGCCTGCGGTAATGGTGGGCTTCACAAAACCGGCACTTCGTCGCACCAAGGCATTCAGCCGTGCCACCAATTCAGGCTTTTGAAACGGCTTCACTAAATAATCGTCCGCGCCGGCATCCAGCCCGGTGACTTTATCCTGCCAATTCGCCCGGGCAGTTAGCACCAAAATAGGCAAACGCAGCCCCTTGGCACGAATGTCGCGAATTAAACTAATACCATCTTGATCAGGCAAGCCTAAGTCAATGATTGCAATGTCATTTGGAAATTGATCGGCGTAATACAGCCCCTCGCTGGCTGTGCTGGCACAGCGCACATGATGACCCAGCTCAGTCAGCTCCGTTTTCACGTGATGACTGAGAATCGAATCATCTTCGATAATAAGCACCTGCATGCGTAACCCCTTGTGAGCAAAAAAGCGCCCAAATTGGACGCTTTCATTATATGCATAGTCGCTGAATTATTGCTGACCGAATAGAAGGTTAGCCAATAAATCACACCAGAATGATCAACAGAGTACCGGCCAAGGTGAGGATCACGTTGGCAATCGCATAGGTGCCTGCATAACCCAGCGCCGGAATGGTGCTGCGGGCATGCTCGTTAATCATATCCATTGCAGGCGCACAGGTACGCGCACCGACAATGGCACCAAACAGTAACGCGCGGTTCATTTTCAACACATAGGCGCCAATCAAATAGGCGATAATCACAGGGATCACGCTGATAAAGATACTGGCAATGATCACTGAAAAGCCCATATCGGCGATGTATTCAAATAAGCGACCACCGGCGCTTAATCCAATGCCAGCCATAAATGTCATCAACCCGAGCTCTTTGACCATGTTCAGCGCCCCTTGCGGCACATAACCAAACGTGGGGTGATTGGCGCGCAAGTAGCCCAAGCTAATTCCCGCCAACAACAAACCAGCGGCATTACCCAAACCAAAGGTCACTTGGCCGAAGGTCATGGTGATCATCCCCAGCCCAAGGCCGAGAATAAAGAAACAGCAGAACGCGAGCAGATCGGCCATTTGGCTGTGAATCGAGATAAAACCAATGCGCTCAGCCAGACCTTTCACACGGCTTTTCTCACCGCTGATCTGCAGCACATCACCTTTATTGAGAATAATCCCTTGGTCCATCGGCATTTCCACCTGTGCGCGCACCACACGGTTTAAGAAACAGCCATATTCTGACAGATTCAGATCGGATAGCTTCTTCTGCGCGACGCTGTCATTTTTTACCACGATTTCTTCTTCAACAATGCGCAAGTCGAGCAGATCGCGATCAAACACTTCTTTCCCGTTACGGAAACTGGGGTCGAGGCGAGCATGGCTATCGGGATAGCCCACCAGTGCAATTTCATCGCCTTCTTGCAAAATCGCATCACCATCTGGGTTCGCCAAAATGCCATTACGACGAATGCGCTCGATGTAACAGCCAGTTTGACGATAAATGCCCAGCTCGCGCAGATTGCGGCCATCGATCCACTGAATTAGTTCAGGGCCTACCCGATAGGCGCGAATAATGGGTAAATAGACTTTACGCTGCGACTCACTCCCCAAGCCGCGTTCAATCGCGATTTGCTGCGCAGAGTGCTCTAAGTTGTGGCGCTGTAACTTCGGCATCAATTTCGCCAGCACAATCAAGCTCACCAAACCGGTTAAGTACGCCATGGCATAACCGACACTGAGGTTATCGATCATCATGCCCAGTTGCTCACCCTCAACACCCGTGAGTCCGGAATTTAGGGCATCTTTCGCGCCCACCAGTACCGGCGTGGCAGTCAGTGCACCTGCCATCATGCCGGTGGCAATACTGATATCCAGCCCCAATTGCTCTTGGAAAAACAAGGTTAAGCCAATGGCACTGAGCAGCACGGTGAGCGCCAGTAGCAAATACGATTTACCATCGCGGAAGAAAACGCCAAAAAAGTTCGGGCCTGCCTCAATACCTACACAGTAGATAAACAGCATAAAACCGATGCTGAGCGCATCAGGCGAGAAGGTGAACCCAGCGTTACCGAAAATGATCGCGGTAAACAGTACACCGATGGATCCACCCAATTGCACATTACCAATTTTGACCTTTCCAACCGCAAGGCCCATGGCAAGTACCACAAAAAGGAGCAAAATATCGTTTTGGAGCAGGAGGTTATTGACGTCTATATTCACAGCACAAATATCCAACAGCGTGCGGAGGAGGTTAAAGTGGTGAAAATTATACCAACCTAAATCACAATTTGTTGTACAAATTTAGTGAAATAATCATTAATTTTGCGTAAAAAAGGACCAATTAACCGCGTTTGGTCAAATTAAACCAAAGAATTCACCACCGCCGAGTTTCTAGACGCCTGCTGTCACCTCCGCTAGCACCCAGCTATTGTGGCGTTCTGCCTCCCCCAAACACCGCTAAGACGACACTTTTACACCTGCTATTTTTCCCAGCCTACACCCGCCAAACGCGATTCCTGTAACCGACCGCAAAGTAATTTTTTGGAGCGAATATCACAGAACAAGCGCTAGCTAACATTTTGGACATTAGCGCATGAAAAGGTATTTAGATATTTGGTAGGCTAAAAAGTAATCAAGGAGATGAATCGCTTACCGGATGCGGATAATCGATGGGCGGTAGCGTGGGCAACTGGTCTTGTCTTCAAAGGTAGGCTTGTTTGTCCAATTTCTCGAGAGTGAGACAATCATAAAGAATTGTAAGTTTTTAAATAACAGGCAGTTAAGAAAAAAAAGGCGCGTGCAACGGTTTTGGGGAAGTTAGCGTGCGTGCTAATACAGTGTTCAATGAGGAGATAGAATGAAGGATTTGTTTCCAGGCCATTTTAAAGAAAGTGAAGGAAAGCTTCGCGAAGTTTGGGATACCTCATTGTTTGTTTTTGATGCGAATATCCTTCTTAATCTATATCGTTATTCTGATACTACTCGCAAAGAATTTCTAAGAATTCTGGAGAAGATTAAAGATCGAGTTTGGCTTCCTCATAGAGCAGCTGATGAGTATTTGAACAATCGACTTTCTGTTATAGATCAGCAAGAAAGATCGTACGATGAGACAAAAAAGTCGATTCAGTCGCTACGAAGCGATCTTGAGAATGCACGCCAGCATCCCTTTGTCAGCAACCGAACCATGTCTAAAGTAAACAAAGTATTTGATGAGCTTTGCGAAGAGCTAGATAAGAACCGGTCGGTTCATACCAATAGAATATCAAATGACGAAATAAAATTGTCGGTTTCTGAGATATTTGAGAATAGAGTCGGACAGCCATATGATAAGGAAAAGCTTGTTGAATTAATTGCCGATGGAGAAGAAAGATATAAGCAAAAAATACCGCCTGGCTTTAAGGATGGCGCTAAATCCGGTGACAGCGATATATTTGCAGAGAAGTGCAGGAAGTATGGAGATCTAATTGTTTGGACACAAGTAATCGATCAAGCAGCAGCTTCCGGAAAAGGTGTGGTTTTAGTAACTGATGATAAAAAAGAAGACTGGTGGGAAAAGTTTAAAGGTAAGACTGTTGGGCCGCGCCCCGAGTTGGTAAAAGAATTCAAAGATCGTGCCAATAATACTTTTCACATGTATCAAGCTGACCGCTTTCTTGAGTTGGCTCGAGAAAATCTAGATGAGCAAGTTAGTGATGAAATCGTTGAAGAGATTCGGGAAGTTAGGAGAAGGGACAAGCTGGCTCAAAAGCGAATGATAGAAATGGAACTCATAAAGCGGCGAAAAAATGATATGAGCCATTTGTTTCAAGAGCTAGAACGAAGTAAGAGTAGAATGATGGCATATGAAGAAGAACGCAGAATGTTGCAGCAGCGTATGAAAGAGTTGGAGTCAGTAAGAACTGACATGCGGCACCATCAAGAGCATCTGTTAAGGGAGGGTATAGATAACCCCGACTTTGAACCTTTCATGGATCACTATACTGCTCTATCTGAAGAATACTCGAAAGTTAGAAGTAACCTTGAAGATTCATCTATGAGGTGTAACGAAATTCAACTCCACATGATGGAGCTTGAAAAAGAAGTCGCCCATCGAATGAAAATCATTGAACAAGACAATCCAGCGGACTCGTAAACTCGCCGCTAATTTTTGCGTTACATCTAAATTAGATACAAGCACTTGGAGGTTGAATGAAAGTAGGATTTTTCTTCGGAGCAGGGGCTGAGATCGGTTATGGACTTCCAAGTGGAGGGAAATTCGCCATCGACCTCTTTCGACAGGATGTGAGTGAGCATAAGAAAAAGCTGCGTGAGCAGCTTGGTCAAATTGACCCAAGAACCAATTACGCAACTAGTTGGCTTCCAGATAGCTATGCCACACAACGCATTCATGCCTTCGGGAAAAATGAATTTACGGCGTTAATTGAATCCTCCATTGAATACAGAAAAAACGAAATCATACGCAGGCTTAATGCCTTTGATGAAGAAGTCGAACACGCTCTTTCTCAATTGGGCATAGAAAAGGATGCTCTAATTGATAAATTTAATGAACAGATGGATACTGGCTTCGGCGAACATTTGTATTCAACCGCAATAAGAATGAACCCAATCCTCGCCAATGAAGTCAGGCTTTTTGGGAGTGAATCATATTCCGCAATTTTAAGTGTCATTAGCGATGGGCAGAATTCTGCTGATCTTCAGCGTTACGCAGGAGCTTTTCTTCAGCTACTTGTTGGGGCACATGGTCAGCACTTAGTACAGCGGCTAAATCAAGAGCTGTTTGAGGCCGCTCCAGATGATATTCCGATTTTTGATGACGTTACAGGCATGTTTAAGCTTGAGTTCAGCCGGGCTGGGCTAACAGCTTTAGAGCTACTTCTTGAAAAACGCCGTGATTATGATCTTGAAAATGGTAATATCTCTGAAGTCTTATGTGCTGTTTCTCAGCAGGTATTGGAGAATATATTTACCACGGTTCTAGACTATCAGTCGTTAATAGATAGCCATTTTAGATATCTATTTTCGCCCAGAACAGAATGGGCAAAGTTTTCTAAAATGGTAATTTTCCTTAGAGCAACCCGAGATTATATCGTTAAGCAATTAGCTGAACTTGGTGACCTTCCAGAAAGCGGTTATTATCACGACCTTGAAAACTGTGAAGATCTTGGGCTTGAAATTTCCGCTATTGGAACATCGAACTATAACAGCTTGGTTGAAAAGATATCACAGGACCTTGATTTCGAAATACCTGCAGTGCACCATTTGAATGGCGGTGTAAATGATTACTATAACCCATACAAGAATTCAGTAATTTCAGAAGATGATCCCGAACAGGTTCCCGAGGATCAGATACATGTTCCTTTTATTCTTACCCAAAGCGGATTAAAGCCGTTAACGTCTGTAGATATGTCTCGAAGGTATGTTGGGTTATACGATGAATACGTTTTGTGTGATCGTTTAGTTGTTGTGGGATATGGGTTTAATATTGACGATAGCCATATCAATGGCCTTTTCAGGAAACTTATTGAAGAAGCTGGAAAACCAATGGTTTGGGTCTGTTTGGATAAAGACGGTTCACCAGAATCTCAGAAAAGAGCTTTGGTAAAACGTTTACGTATAGCTCCCGAGCATCGTGATCTAATAACTGTGATTCCTGTACACCCAGTTACAAGATCAATAGGTGACGAAAGGTGGTTGGACATTGTAGCACAGGACAACGATGAGGTGTAATAATGCATTTTACTGGACAAGCCGGTGAATGCGGCGTTATCTTAATGGAGATAAGTATCGTATGCATGGCGTTTGTAAACTGTGCAAAAAAGAAGCTGAAATTGAATTAAGCCACTTCATTCCTAAGTTCATTGGTAAATGGCTAAAGAAAACAGCGATAACCGGATACCTACGAGAAGGAAATCAGGTTAGTAAGCGACGTCAAGATCTTCCTAAAGAATACTGGCTATGCGGCTCGTGCGAAGATTTGTTTTCTACATGGGAGCGTTTATTCGCTCTGAAAATATTCTACCCATATATAGAAGATTCTAGTTTGACCACCTCTTATGGTGACTGGCTAGCTAAGTTTTCTGCTTCATTGTCTTGGCGTACTCTAACTTATGTTCTGAGCAAAAATAGCGAGGAAACTCATTCTCAAGAGTATTTAGATATGTTAGCAGACGCGGAAAAGGGGATCTCAGACTTTCTACTGGGTAAAGCTACTAATCTCTATGAATTTGAGCAGCATATTTATCCTCTCGATGTTATAGCATCGACTTCATTTGATAACTTACCAACTAATATAAATAGATACTTCCTTCGTGCGACTGCTATGGATATTGTGAGTAACTCGCAAGACACTTACATCTATACGAAGCTTCCGTCATTTATCGTTCTTGGTATTGTTAAGTGTAAACAATCAAGAGAAATGAGGTCTAGTCGGGTTGCTATTAGTGGTGGGATTATTTCTCCTCGAGAATATGTGTTTCCTGATGGCTTTGACGACTACATCATAGATGCAGCGAACAAGATATCTGAAATATACGAAAAAATCCCTGCAGATCAGTTGGCTAAAATTGAAAAGTATGTGATAGATAATCCAGATAGAGTGATTGGGTCGAAGCTTTTTGAAGCTATTTGTCACGATTATGATAGGTTTGGTCGAAAATCATTAAAATAACAAGCAATTTAAGATTGATTCTGGACTTACTCCGCGTGACCAAAAAAGAATTTCTCGTTCCCACGCTCTTGCGTGGGAATGCATATCTAGCTCTTGCTATCATTCAAACACAAAAAGCACCATAACCAGTGTTATATTATTCCTCCTAGGGCATTACAGTGGCTAGCTTGCTAAAGGTACTGACGCTGTCCGCTAGTGTTAGAACAGAGGTCAAGTACAGTTCGGTGATCTTTTGGCGAACCCTACCTAGGATTCAAAATCCATATACATTCCCACGCAGGAACGTAGGATCGTGTTATGGAGAATGGCTTTTCCGTGGTCATTCACCGCGTGAAGAGAAAAGTGGTACTTGGAGAGATCAACGCCACAAAAGAATTGAGTAGACATGGTTACCTCCGGTATTAAAGACCGCACCTAAGTGTGTGGCAGATCTTCATGAGGGGGAGTCCATGTCATTCGTTATGTTCTCGGAGGTTTATGGAAAATTTCAAAATTAGCAGAATCCATACAAAGTCAGGTATTTTCAGGCTAACTGGAGTCATCAACGATGAAATTGATCTTAAAAGTATTAGATATATTTCTGCCGAATACATGGGAACTGACGGTTGGTGCGAACTCGATTTACAGTCAGAACATACTCAAAGCTTGTTACGAAGCATTCAAATTGAAGTGTTACAGCATCTAAGTTGAGGAAGTTTGTCTCATCTAGTAGACGTAGTTTTTAAACGGTCAGGAGCCTCAATTAGCTACAAACATAGCAAAGGTATCAAGATGACACTAGACTTACTCCGCTTAGCCAGACAAGAATACAAACTATTTATCTTCTTGACTTAATACATAGTCACTCGCCCCACTCAAACAAGGACACGTTTTGATCACCATTAGAAAAGCCAACCAAAACGACGCACAGGCTATTTTTGATTTAAGAAACCGAGCTATTTTAACTAAGTGTTCGGCGCACTATACGGAAGAGCAGCTTTCACTTTGGACGCAGGGTAACGTCTCTGAGCGTTTTATTGCCGACGTGGTTGATACGTTTTACGTCTCTGAAATAGACGGGCAGGTTATCGGTAGCGGTAAGCTCAACACACAAACTGGTCTAGTCGATGCCATCTTCGTAGAGCCAGATTACAGTGGCAGGGGCGCGGCGAAAAAGATGCTCCAGTTTTTAGAGCACCTAGCGAAAGAGCAGGGCTTGCGATTGCTAACGCTCGAATCCACGCTCAATGCAGCGCCCTTTTATCGTGCATGCGGCTTTGTGGGCGATAAGGTATCAACGTATCACTCCCCAAAAGGGATCCGGTTGGATTGCGTGCCGATGGAAAAACCACTCTAAACACAACGTCGATAACAAGGAGTAAGGATGACTGATGTTTTATCACTCGTTTCAATAGGGTTCGCATTCTTTGTTGTTGCGGTCTCCCCGGGGCCGGCGAATATCTCCAATGCAACCGTCGCCATGAGTAAGGGCCGAAAAGTCAGCCTTGTATACGGTGCAGGGTTATCCATTGGGCTGCTGTTTTGGGGCATTGTCGCCGCCAGTGGCTTGGGGGTGGTGCTACAAGGGTCGGTGTATTTACTCATGCTGCTAAAAATCGTGGGTGGCGTTTATCTTCTATGGCTGGCTTATCTTTCTTTTAAATCATCCTTTAACGCCGCCGCGACTGTCTCTACAAACGATAGCCAAGAAGCGGGATACCGAAAATGGTTTGTTCGTGGCGTGGTTTTAAATTCCTCTAATCCTAAAACCGTGGTGGCTTGGATGGCGGCTTTGTCGGTTGGGATGGGTTCAAGCAGTGATGGGCTATTTCTTGTCGCTGCTGTGCTGACTTGTATGCTGGTCGGCTTTTTGGTGAATGGGATGTACTCCTTCTTGTTTTCAATCAACGGCGTGATGAACGTCTACCAAAAAGTAGCGCATTGGGTTGAGCGCGTCGTATCTGGGATCTTTGCGCTGGCAGGACTAGGATTGCTGCGCTCTGCTTTTAGCCGCAATCCTGCGTGAGCCTTTACCTCAACCTAACTTGAGGGATTAATCTGGTGCCATTCACATAAGGAGTCGACGATGACATCAGCACCCATGATTGAAGAGTATTTACATCGCCTCGCGTTGACTGAGGCGACGGGCGAGGCACTGGTCACTGAGCTTATTGAAAAGCACTTGGCACGGTATGCGTTTTCTAGCCTGAATGCTTTGGCGGGGCAGCCGCTTTCTTTACAGACGGATGTCTTGTTTGAGCGATTGGTGGTGAACCAACAAGGCGGCTATTGCTTTGAGCACAATAAAATTGCCTACCTTGCCCTGAAACATTTGGGGTTTAAGGTGCGCAGTGTGCTAGCGCGGGTGATGCTTAATGGTAAACCCACCAATCCACGCACCCACCGCATGAATGTGCTTGAGCTCGATGGCGAGACTTATCTAGTAGACGTTGGTTTTGGCAATAAAACCCCGCGCGGCTTACTCAATATCAACCAGCGCACCTGCACCATCGGGCACGATACCTATCAAATCACGCGCAATGGCGATGTGGTGACCGTGGTATTACACGAGCCCGAGCAACCGCCATTAACGCTGTACGAGGTTGAGCTTTATGACGTGGTAGAAGCCGACTTTGAAGTGGCGCATTTCTATTCTCATCAACACCCTGAAGCTATTTTCGTCAATAACCTCGTGGTGTCGTTGATCACTGCTTCACAACGCTATTTGATCCGTAATCAGCAGTTTTTGGTGTGGGATACGGCGGGGCAGCTCATTACCGAAAAAAGCATCGATAGCCTCGAGGCATTAACCCAGTTGGTTCATGAGGTGTTTTTATTGCAACCGCCCAAAGCGGTGTTGGAAACCGCATTTGCACAGGTGACGGCTAACGCGGCGGCATAAAAAACGATACGCAACGTTGTGTATTAAACCAAAAAGCCAGCACATTGCTGGCTTTTTGGTTTGTGAGTCGTTTATCGGTGTGACGTTAACCCTGCAAAACATGCATGAGCATTTTGATGCTGAGCAAGAGGGATAGCACGCCTAGTGTCTTTTTCAGTTTATCGGCGGGCAAACGTGCGGCACAGGCTACACCCAGTGGTGCCGAGAAGTAACTGGCGAGCGAGAACAGCACCACCGCAGGAAGGTAAATATAGCCAAAAGTGAGTTGCTCCGGTGTGGTGTTTTCCCAGCCGTTGAGCAAATACCCCAAGGTGCCCGTGATGGCGAGTGGAAACCCAATCGCTGCCGAGGTGCCAACCGCGTTTTTTACTGCTAAGTTTTGGCCGATTAAATAAGGGACGATCATGCCGGCGCCGCTGACTGAGACGAGGGCAGAAATGGTACCAATCAGTGTACCGACCGCGATATTGCCTGCCGGTTTGTGTGGCGTTAAGTTGGCTTGTGGGCGTTTGGGTTGGAACATTTTGTAAGCCACATAAAGCATAAACAGACTAAAAAAGAGAGCGAGTGCCACACCGTTGACGGCCGCAGCTATGGTGGTGGCGATAAAGGTGCCGGCCATCACACCGATCGCCATGTTAGTGGCAAGTGATGTATGGACATGGCCTTTGGCATAATGGGCACGCATACTACTGAAGGTGGTGAACACCATCGCGGCCATTGAGCTCCCGAGCGCCATATGGACGACGTGTTGGTCGCCAATCCCTTGCGCCGCAAACAATAAGGTAAAGGCTGGCACCGTTAACCCACCTCCTCCCACACCCACTAAACCGGCAATAAAGCCAACTCCCACCCCTAATAACGCGTAATAAATGGCGAATGTTACGTCGATCATCGACCGTTCCTTTCTTTTGCTAACCACAAGACTCCACTGTAGGGTGTTATTGTGTTGGCATGTTAATGCGCTTTGGCCTAATAATAATGAAATATGGCCAAGTAGGGAGAGCGGTATGGGCGTTTGGGAGACAAGTGAAAGAGCGTCAGGCGCGGCGCTGATCACCTGTTCGTGGTCACGTGAGGCTGATAATGGTAAAAGAGACACTAAGCGGTATCACTGGCACAGGCACCATAGAGGGCAGCTTTTATGTGTGCAATCGGGACTGGTGCAGATAAAAACGGCCGAGGGCACATGGGTGTTGCCGCCGTCACGCGCTGGCTGGATCCCACCCAACGCGAAACACAGCGTGCTTTTTTGTAATGCGGTGAGCGGCTATTCGGTGTTACTTTTACCTGCCTTATGCCAGTTGTTGCCGAATCGACCCCAAGTGGTCGGATTGAATCAAATGCTGGAGTCGATGGTGGCGCGAAGTGCTGGATGGGATCAAACGCAGCTCACTGCGGAGAACCGACGCATTGCCGATGTGATCATTGATGAAATCCGCACCGCAGAGGCTGAAGCGCTTTATTTGCCGATGCCAACTGATCCGCGATTAGTGCGTGTTGCCGAGGCGATTTTACGTCAGCCCGATAGCAAAAATACCGCGGAGCAGTGGGCTAAAGTGGGGGCATTATCAGCCCGAACACTGCGGCGTTTAATGCCGGCCGAAACGGGCCTGACTTTTGTGCAATGGCGAAACCAAGCGCAGTTGAATCACGCATTAGCACTATTGGCGCAAGGTGAACGAGTGGGAGAGGTGGCCTTTGCGTTAGGCTACGCAACCCCCAGTAATTTTATCGCCATGTTTAAAAAGGCAATGGGGCATCCCCCGGCCTATTATTTTTCTGGCTCACAGCGTAAGGACGTGCGATGAACATAAAACGATGGTTGACGGTAATGGTTGGGTTGGCATTGTCCTTCACTGTGAGTGCCAAGGAGTTTGCAACCAGTGGCTTGGCTTCACAGACGGTGTTTAACCCCGAGCGTGAATCGACGATCGAGGTGGATGTTTGGTATCCCACCACATTAGATTCAACCCATTTTGAGTTCGGCAAAAACAAAGTATTTGTGGGGACGAAAACCAACCAGAATGCGCCGGTTGCGTCGGGCAAACACCCTGTTGTGCTGTTAGCACATGGGGGCATGCGTGCATCACCTTTCCACGCGGGGTGGGTGGCGTCTGGTTTGGCCAAAGCGGGATTTATCGTGGTGGTACCACAGCAAGTTGGGTTTTCTGCCGCGAATGTTACGTCGGCACCAAGCGAGTTGTGGTTGCGGCCGAGCGATCTATCAATCAGTTTGACGCATCTCATAGATACCGCGCCGTTTAAGCAGGCTATCGATACTGACCATGTGTATGGGGTTGGGTTTTTCTTGGGCGGCACGTCCATGTTGTCACTGGCGGGGGCGAGGTTTGATCCGGCGCTTTACAAGCAATCTTGCGAACAGGAAGGGGTGAATGTTGATTGCCAATGGCTACAGAAAAACAAGGTGGATTTGAGCAAGGTGTCTGAGCCAATGCTTAGCCGCACCAACCAAGATGATCGTGTCAAAGCCATTGTGGCGATTAATCCTGAATTAACCAAAACATTGGATGCACAGAGCCTTGATGACATCAAGGTGCCTGTGAAAGTGATGGATATTCGCGGCCGTCAAGCTACGCGGCCGGAATTGGAGGTGGCTGAATCTATTGCCGCGATTCCAAATATGACGCTAATGAAAACGCCTCATACCACCATCTTTAGTGCGTTTAGTCGGTGTACGGCAAAAGGTGCGCAGATATTAGCATTGGAAGGCGAAGGGCATCTTTGCCAAACATCAGAGCAGCAATCCCGAGAAGAGGCGCACAGATTGATCATTGACGCGATTACCCAGTTTATTGGCAAGCATTAAAGCCCCTTGCTTCTGGGCGTGTTGTTACAATGAGCTCAAATTAAAAAAGCCAGCGTGAGGCTGGCTTTTTAGTAAGATTATCGGCGCCTTATTCTTGATACAGGCCGAGGTTTTCTTTGGCGTAGGCTTCAAATTCGGTAAAGCCGCCAACGTGCTCTTGGTCAACAAAGATTTGTGGCACGGTTTCAACCGGTTTACCGACGGTTTTTTCCAGATCGGCTTTGCTGATACCTTCTGCGTGGATATCCACATAGCGGTAGTTGAAATCTTCACGGCTTGTTTTCAATTCTTCAGCCAAATCTTTTGCGCGAACACAGAATGGGCAGCCAGGGCGGCCAAAAATTACGACGAACATAGTCATCTCCTTTAGCATCAATGAGTTTACTATGCCCGATCCCCGGGTAAGAAAAAAGACGAAATTACCTTTTGCATTGATAGAAAAAATCGATTGTTCTTTTTCACCGCACGTAAGGCCTTGTGTGACGCGGATGGCTAACAATATGGCGGAATAGTAGGCAGAGCAGTGGTTTGCGACACCGTATAGAAAAGTGTATACCCGTATCACCTGATGTTATACCGATTGAAAGGACCCATCATGAATCCAACGATTGAGACACTGCTTTCTCACCGCTCTATTCGTAAATTTACTCAAGACGCGATTTCTTCCGAGCAATTGACCCAGATTATTGATGCGGCGCGCGCGGTATCCAGCTCAAGTTTCTTACAGTGCACCAGCATTATCCGTGTGACGGACAAAGAAAAACGACGCTTATTGGCGGAATACGCGGGCAACCAAGCGTATGTGGCCGACTGTGCGGAATTTTTAGTGTGGTGTGCCGATTTCCACCGCCATGAGCAAATCAATCCAAACGCCCAACTAGGTTTCACTGAGCAAACGCTTATCGGTGCCATTGATAGCGCGCTGATGGCGCAAAATGCCATGGTCGCGGCTGAATCCATGGGGCTCGGGGGCGTATATATTGGTGGCCTACGTAACCAGCCGAGCAAAGTGGCTGAGTTGTTGGCATTACCTAAACATGTGTTGCCTTTATTCGGAATGTGTTTGGGGGTGCCCGCTCAAGACCCGGAGCGCAAGCCTAAGTTGCCTGCATCTTTGTTAGTGCACGAGAACAGCTATCAAGCGATGAATGAAAAAGCGCTTGGTGAATACGATCAGCAAGTGCGTGAGTATTATCAAACCCGCACAGGAGGCAACAAGGATATGTCTTGGAG
>NZ_MUFN01000001.1:62197-159270 GCF_001996205.1 Salinivibrio sp. IB574
GTCTTGGAGTGAGCAAATCTCGGCAACATTGGAAAAAGAGTCGCGCCCATTTATGAAGGATTTCGTGAATAAGCAGGGCTTTAGCACCCGCTAAACGCATTAAGTTTCCCTTTTATATTCACCGAGTAAAAAAGCAGCATTACGCTGCTTTTTTTATGTTTTTGGGCGCAATGTGCCTAAGTTTTCTCACTGTTTTGTTGGCTTAAAGTTTGATTTTTCCTTAATGCGCCAAAACCTATTTACATCCTTGGTATAACCCGTAATATTGCCGCGTTTTTGTGCTCTTCGATCATTTTTCCTTAGGGTTGTGAGCACAGTTTTTGACTTTTGAATCATATTTTTTCGAAGTAGGGTAACTATGGAAAACAAATTGGCTAATCCAGCGCCTTTGGGGTTGATGGGTTTCGGTATGACAACCGTGCTGTTAAACATTCATAACGCCGGGTTCTTTCCGATTGATAGCATGATTTTGGCGATGGGCCTGTTCTACGGAGGCCTCGCGCAAGTGATCGTGGGCATCATGGAATTTAAAAAGGGCAACACCTTTGGCACCACAGCGTTTACCTCATACGGCCTGTTTTGGTTGACGCTGGTTGGTTTGATTGTGATGCCAAAGCTTGGCATTGCTGAGGCCAGCCCAGCCGCATTTATGGGATGGTATTTGGTCATGTGGGGCCTGTTTACCGGCTTTATGTTTATCGGGTCACTGCGCTATTGCTTCGCCAAGCAGTTTGTTTTCGGTAGTTTGACGGTACTGTTCTTCCTACTTGCCGCGCGTGATTTCACCGGCAGTGCCTTTATTGGCACCATTGCAGGCTTTGAAGGGATTGTGTGTGGTTTAAGCGCGATCTATTTCGCGATGGCGCAAGTGCTAAACGAAGAATATGGTCGCACTATTTTGCCAGTGGGCGACAAACAGCCACAGGCAGCGGTGGCGCAACACGCCGCTTAATAGGTTAGCGAAAAGCCCAAACAAAAAGCCCGAGTTCATGACGAACTCGGGCTTTTTTATACCGTGTGAACGGTGCTTATCGCGTCAAAGACGGTTAGCACATCACCTTAACCGCAAGACCGCCTTGCGATGTTTCACGGTATTTTGCATTCATGTCTTTACCGGTTTCCATCATGGTTTCGATGACTTTATCCAAAGAAACACGTGGCTCGGAAGAGCGTTGAAGCGCCATACGAGAGGCGTTAATCGCTTTCACCGCGGCGATACCATTGCGCTCGATACAAGGCACTTGCACTTGGCCCGCCACTGGATCACAGGTCAAACCGAGGTTGTGCTCCATAGCGATTTCTGCCGCCATGCACACTTGATGAGGGCTACCACCCATTAGCTCGGCCAAGCCTGCTGCGGCCATAGAGCAGGCAACGCCTACTTCGCCTTGGCAGCCGACTTCTGCACCAGAAATCGAGGCGTTTTGCTTATACAAGCCACCAATTGCACCGGATGCAGCGAAATAGCGCGTGTAGGTTTGCTTGTCGACGGTTTCAATAAACTTATCGTAGTAGGCCAGTACGGCGGGAATAATGCCGCACGCGCCATTGGTTGGTGCGGTTACGACGCGGCCACCGGCGGCGTTTTCTTCGTTGACGGCAAAGGCGAACATGTTCACCCAATCCACCACGGCCATCGGATCAATGTTGTATTTTTCGCTGGTTTTTAATTGGTTACGCAGCGCAGCGGCACGGCGTGGCACACGCAGTGGTCCCGGAAGCACCCCTTCGTTCTCCATACCGCGGTTCATACACGCCTGCATGGTTTTCCAAATGTCAGCAAAGTAGGTATCGATTTCTTCTTGGCTGTGCATGGCTCGCATGTTGGCCATGACCAAACCGCTGATGGAAAAACCGGTTTCTTGCGTGAGCGCCAACAAGCCGTCTGCGGTATTGAAGTCGTAAGGGACTTCAACCGTTTGCATGGCAGGCTGACCGAACTCGGCTTCTTCGACAATAAAGCCGCCGCCGATCGAGTAATAGGTTTTGCTCAGCACACACTCATCACCTTGCCACGCATGAATTTGCATGCCGTTTTCGTGCAAGGAGAGGTTAGAGGTATGGAAGTTCATTCCACCGTCACGCGGAAAAGCGACCACATGCTGCTGTTCGCCCAGCGGCAGTTGCTCGGTGTCTTCGACGCGTTTGACGAAGCCAGGAATAGAGTCAATATCAACGGTTTCAGGGCTGTTGCCTGCAAGGCCCATGATAATGGCGATATCGGTGTGGTGGCCTTTACCGGTGAGAGACAAAGAGCCGTAGACATCAACGCTAATCCGATCGACGTCGGTTAAACGTTGATTCGCGACGAGCTCATCAATAAAGCATTTACCGGCTTTCATTGGGCCAACGGTGTGAGAGCTGGAAGGACCTACACCAATCTTAAAAATGTCAAAAACACTGATCATGTGTCTTACCTCAGTCAATGCCCTAAGGGCAATGGATTTAGTGTTTACGCAATCCGTCCGTGGTATTGACTGTGATAACGAGCGATACCGCGCTCGTAATGAGAATCAGGAGCAGGGCAAACCCCACTCCTGATTTTTTGGGAATCACCGCAAACATCGATGGATGCGGTTGACTGAGTCATCCCGATAGTCACCTCTATGACTATCACGCATTTTATTGCGATTTAGAAGAACAAACCGTAAAGAATGGCTGAGATTGCAATCAAACCCATGACCAATACAAAGGCGTTGCTAATTGTACCTGAATACTTCTTCATTGCTGGCACATTTTTCACGGCGTACATTGGCATAATGAATAGGATGGTGGCAATGATTGGGCCGCCAAGTGATTCAATCATACCCAGAATGCTTGGGTTTAGGGTCGCAACCAGCCAAATGGTCAGGATCATGAAGACCACAGTGAACACGTCGATTTTCTTACGGTTGACTGGTTTGTTATCGGCGCCACGCATCACTTTGACGATCAAACCGTTCAGACCTTCACGAGCACCTAAGTAGTGACCGAAGAACGAAGAGACGATAGCCACGAACGCGACGATAGGACCTAGGTACGAAATGAATGGGCTTTCGTGCTTGTTAGCGAGGTAAGAAAGAATCGCGATGTTTTCTGATTTCGCCGCTGCCAGATCGGCAGGGGTCAGTGACAGTACGCAAGAGAACACGAACAGCATCACGAAGCCAAGTAGCATACCTGCCGCACGCAGCAAGATTTGCGCAGATTTCTGCTCGGCATCTTTACCGTGGTCACGGCTTTGTGCCATTGAGAACGCTGAAATCGCAGGGCTGTGGTTAAACGCGAAGACCAACACTGGGATAGAAATCCAAAGAGTGATGGTAAAGTCACCAACAGAAGGGACTTGTGATAGGGCCGCCGTGTTCCACTCTGGGATCAGGTATAGCGACATAAACAGCAAGATACCGACCAGTGGGTAAACCAAGAACTGGGTCACGCGTAGCATGATTTTCTCACCCAGCAGCATGATAGCCATCATACCGAGGATCAGAACCAGTGACAGGATCACGCGTGGCGGTGAGGCCATACCTAGCTGGTTGACTAAGAAAGAATCAACGGTGTTGGTGATACCGACGCCGTAGATCAACACGATAGGGTAAATAGCAAAAAAGTAGAGCAGGGTGATGATCTTACCCGCGGTCGCGCCAAAGTGTTCTTCAACCACTTCGGTGATATCGCTGCCGGGCTTCTTTGAAGATAGGACAAAGCGAGATAGGCCACGGTGGGCAAAAAAGGTCATAGGGCCAACAAGCAGCGTCATTACTACGAGCGGCCAGAATCCGTGCATGCCGGCGTTAATTGGCAAGAACAGGATGCCAGCGCCTACCGCGGTGCCAAAAAGAGAGAGCGCCCAAGTTGTATCTTGTTTGGTCCAGCGCAGGCGCGATGTCGCACTGGTACCTGTGGTTGAGGTCGTTTGCATAACAATACTACTCACGTTGTAGGGGAACAGAAATCAGGGATGGCGAATTCTGGCGATTTCCACGCAGAAAACCAAGAGCTGGATCGCTATATGAAAAAGAGAGACGAGACTATTGCACCAAAGTGTGACGATAATCACCTAACTTGTCAGTAATGGCCAACAATGTCGGCAAAAGTGTCAAGTTTTTTGTTGGTTGAATAAGCACCAATGTGCACTAAAAACAGTACTTATTGCATGGTTTTTGCGGTTATCTTGAGCAAGAGACATGTAATGATAATTGCGTGACCAGCGCGCGCAAAAGTTGTGCTGTTGCACCCCATATTAACCGGTTTTGATGATAAAACGCGGCAACTGGATGCCATTGTCCGTAGAGATAGAAGGATTGTTCGCGGATATGGCCGGGTTGGCACAGAGTATCAAGAGGCACCTCAAAACATTCGGCTACTTCGTTGTCATCCAGTATCGGTTGGTATTGGGGATCCACCCATGCCAGCACCGGATGAATGTAGTAACCGGTGACGGTGGGCAGAGGACAAAGCTCGCCAATAATGTGTTCGCGGCCAACCTGAATGCCGGTTTCTTCCCACATCTCGCGGGTTGCAGTCGCGATATTGTCGCAATCGACCGTTTCGCGTTTACCGCCGGGAAAGCTCACTTGGCCTGGATGATGCTTTAAATGATCGGCGCGGCGGGTCAAAATCAACTGAATACCGTTGGGGCGCGCCACTAAGCCGATCAGTACCGCTGCCGGTTGAAAGTCTAATCCGCGTAGAATGCGGGGGGCGAGTCGAACGCGGTTAAGAATACGATTGTCGTGACGTGCCAGTGGGCTGAGGCTAAAGCGTTGGAGAATGTCACCCGGTTGCAGTGGTGTACGCGTTTTTCTCTCTCCTCGCTCCCAATGCTGGGGCACCGCCGGTGACAAGCTCTCTTGGCTGGCGGCAATGTGGCGGCTGTTTATTGTATGATCGCTGAAATAAGCAGGGGTTGCAGCCACGTGCTGCAAAGGATGGTCGATAAAGAGTGGGTTATGATCGAGCCCATATTGTGGCGCTGAGGTAGGTGCTCCCTCACCTTGGCTTGAGGCACGCATGGATGCCGCGAAGCGGTGTGATGTCCACGTTTGTGGGGGAGCAATCTCTGTCATAACAACCTCTCTTTATTCCTGCCACTTACCCATCAGACTGTGCTAGAACGGGCAGGATACGACTGACCTTATCGAGTGTTTCTTGATATTCCGCGCCGGCTTCACTGTCGGCAACCAATCCACCGCCTGCCCATACATGGAGCTGGCCTTGATGCCCCACCAAGGTGCGGATGGTGATGCTAGAGTCCATTCGGCCACAACGACTGAGGTAGGCGAAACTGCCGCAATAGACATGACGTCGGTGCGGCTCAAGCTCTTCGATTATTTCCATGGCACGCACTTTGGGGGCGCCGGTTATCGATCCGCCCGGAAAGGCGGCGCGTAGCAGTTCAAGCGTACTTTTGTCCTCGGGCAGGGTGCCGGTGACCGTGCTGACCAAGTGGTGTACCGCAGGAAAACTCTCTATATCAAAGAGTTTAGGCACAGAAACGCTACCTGGCGAGGCGACACGACCGATATCGTTACGTAACAAGTCAACAATCATCAAGTTTTCCGCCCGATCTTTGCTGGCTGATTTCAACGCGTGGGCGCTGTCGGCATCTTGTTCGGGGTCGCTAAAGCGTGGTCGTGTGCCCTTAATGGGTTTGGTTTCGATGTGTTTGTCGTGCACGGATAAAAAGCGCTCCGGCGAGACCGAGAGCACAGCGCTTTCAGCTAAGCGGATAAATCCAGAAAACGGCGCGCCATTGCTGGTGGCGAGTTTGCGGTAGGCTTGCCACTCGTCTCCTTGATAGTGTGCGCTAAAGCGTTGGGCTAAGTTGATTTGATAGCAATCGCCGGCATGCAGGTAGTCTTTAACCTTGGCAAATTTGGCGGTGTAATCCGCTTCGCTCATGTTGGCTTGCCAGGTTTCGGTGAGCTCGAATGGTGTGGTTTGCGGCGCCTGCTGGCGATTAAGCCATGCCCAACGCGTGTCACTATCCGGTGCAATTACCACTGCCGTTTGTTGGTGGTGATCCACAATCAGCGCCCAATCATAAATCCCCACGGCCATGTCTGGCACATCGAGCTCATCGAGAGCAATGACGGGCAAGGTTTCCACACATCGGCCCAAATCATAGCCGAAATAGCCCAGTGCCCCGCCAATAAAGGGCCAAGGCTCGATAGCGTCGATATCGGGGAGTAGCTGCGCTTGAAGCGAACTTACCCATGTAAATGGATCGTCGATGTGTGTTTGGGTGTCGCCACTGGCGGTGTAATGGGTGGTAACCTGACCGTTTCGCGCCGTCACGGTGGCAAGAGGATCGGCGACCACAATATCAAAACGACTATCCGGGTGGGTACGGGTTGCCGAGTGCAACAGCATGGCCCAAGGCTGGTGGGCAATGTTATTAAACAGGGTGAGGGCTAAGTCCGTTGCGTAAGGAATCGGTGTAGTGGTCAGCATAGTGGCGTTTTGTGGCTGCATTCTTCTTTTTTGTGATCACGATTGATGCGCTGTATGGCGCGAGAATAGCGCTAAGCGTATCATAGCAAGGCCTTTTCCGGCAGACGCACACTGAATAAACCCGCCGAGGTCATGTAAACCCGCGGCTTCTATAATCACAGGGTGTGCGTGCTCAACAGACGTAACGATAATAACGAGGGGAAGGCTCCCCCACACTGGATACCCGCTTTGGGTCCTGCAAATGACACCAGAGGCAATGATGACCACAATTAAACAGCAAGACGTGATCGAAAGTGTTGCAGATGCCCTGCAATATATCTCTTACTACCATCCCCTTGATTTTGTTCAAGCCCTAGAAAAAGCCTACCACAAGGAGCAAAGCCAAGCGGCGAAAGACGCCATTGCACAAATTTTGATTAACTCCCGCATGTCGGCAGAAGGGCAACGTCCGATTTGCCAAGATACCGGCATTGTGACCTGCTTTGTCAAAGTGGGTATGGCGGTACAGTGGGATCGCCATGATATGACCGTTCAGCAGATGGTTGATGAAGGCGTGCGACGCGCATACACCAACCCAGATAATCCACTGCGTGCCTCTGTGGTCGCCGATCCTGCTGGTAAGCGCCAAAACACCCGCGATAACAGCCCAGCGGTGGTTCACATTGATATGGTGCCGGGCAATACGGTCGATATTCAAATTGCTGCCAAAGGGGGCGGGTCAGAGAACAAAACCAAGATGGTGATGCTCAATCCGTCGGACGATGTGGCCGAGTGGGTGGAAAAAACGCTGCCTGCAATGGGCGCGGGCTGGTGTCCTCCGGGGATGTTAGGCATTGGTATCGGCGGCACGGCGGAAAAAGCGGCGGTGTTGGCGAAAGAGTCGCTGATGGAGCACATTGATATTCAAGAGCTTATCGACCGCGGGCCAAGCAATGCCGAAGAAGCGCTACGTCTCGATATTTTCAATCGTGTGAACAAGTTAGGTATTGGTGCACAAGTGGGCGACAACGTCCGCCGCGTAAATCTTGATACGGTCACCAAAGAAGATGTACAGAGCTGGAAAACCGGTGAAACTGTCTTGCTCTCGGGCAAAATTCTGACCGGGCGTGATGCGGCGCATAAACGTATTCAAGAAATGCTACGCAATGGCGAAGGGTTGCCTGATGGAGTCGATTTTAACGGCCGCTTTATCTATTACGTCGGCCCTGTGGAWGCGGTTCGTGATGAAGTTGTCGGTCCGGCTGGGCCAACCACCTCAACACGTATGGATAAATTTACTGATATGATGCTCGCCGAAACCGGCTTGATGGGCATGATTGGTAAAGCCGAGCGCGGTCCAGCGGCGGTAGAATCGATCAAAAACCACAAAGCCGTTTACTTAATGGCTGTTGGCGGTGCTGCTTATCTGGTATCGAAGGCGATTAAGAAAGCGCGCGTGGTGGCGTTTGAAGATCTGGGTATGGAAGCGATTTATGAGTTTGAAGTCGAAGACATGCCGGTGACCGTCGCGGTTGACTCGCAAGGGCAGAACGCGCACCAAATTGGTCCGGATACTTGGAAAGTGAAAATTGCGGAAATGGACAGCTAGTCTGTCATAAGCAGCGATAAAAAATGCGCCAATTTTGGCGCATTTTTTTTAACCGTATCACCACGCGTCTGCGTTAGGCGACTTCCTCTTCGTCGAGATCGAATGAGGCAGCAATCAGGTTACGTGTGTATTCGTGTTGCGGGTTATGGAAGATTTCTTCTGGCGTACCTGCTTCCATCACTTTCCCTTTTTGCATCACCATCACGCGATCAGACAGGGCTCGAACCACACTCAAATCGTGGCTGATAAACAGGTAGCCAATGTTGTGGCGTTTCTGAATATCTTTCAGCAAGTCGATGACGGTCAATTGGACGGAGCGGTCCAGTGCAGACGTTGGTTCATCAAGCAGAATGAATGCTGGGTTGAGGATCAGGGCACGCGCAATCGCGATACGTTGACGCTGGCCGCCTGAAAACTCATGTGGATAACGGTTAATTGCAGAGCTATCAAGGCGTACTTCATAAAGCGCATCTTTAACGCGATCGAGGCGCTCTTTTTTACTCAGCTCAGGGAAGTGAGTACGAAGGCCTTCGGCGACAATCTCACCCACCGTCATGCGTGGCGATAGCGAGCCAAATGGGTCTTGGAACACCATCTGCATATCACGGCACAGCGCTTTGTTTTCGCTGTTTTTAATGTCGTGAATGTCTTGGCCTTTAAAACGCACACTGCCTTCCGCGACGGGAAGCAGACGCATAATGGCACGCCCAAGCGTGGATTTACCCGAGCCTGATTCACCAACTATACCGAGGGTTTCGCCGCGGCGTAGTGACAAACTGATGTTGCTCACCGCTTCAAAATAGCGCTTATTGCCGCCAAAGAAGTCAGCGCCCAAGAAATACTTGATGGTGACGTTATCCACCGACAAGAGGTTTTCTGCGTCCTCTTGTGGGGCTTCTTTGCGCCCGCGAGGCACTGCATCAATCAGCATCTTGGTGTAGTCTTCTTGCGGATTGGCGAATAGTGCTTGGGTTTCGTTAGTCTCTACCACTTCACCTTTACACATCACCACAACACGGTCAGCCAAGTGTTTCACTACGCCTAAATCGTGTGAGATGAACATGATCGCCATGCCCATTTTCTTTTGCAGATCGCCGATCAGGTTCAATACCTCGGCTTGTACGGTTACGTCCAATGCAGTGGTCGGTTCGTCGGCGATCAGCAAATCGGGCTCGTTGACCAGCGCCATTGCGATCATGATCCGTTGCAACTGACCGCCGGAGAACTCGTGCGGATACTTTTCAAGTGCGCCAGTTGGGTTAGGCAGCTGCACTAATTTCAGCAACTCGATAATGCGCTCTTTGGCTTTCGCTGGTGTGGTGCGGTGGTGGCACTGAATCGCCTCGGTCAGCTGTTCACCGACACGCATGTAGGGGTTCAGTGAGGTCATTGGCTCTTGGAAGATCATGGCAACACGGTTGCCGCGCATCGCTTGCATCTGCTTGGTAGAAAGGCGCAACACATCGGTGTCGTTAAACGAGATTTGTGACTCTGGTTTGACGATGGCGTTGTTGGGGAGCAAGCCCATTACGGCGCTGCTAGAGACGGATTTCCCCGAGCCTGACTCACCCACAATGGCGAGTGTTTCGCCGGGCATGATGTTAAAGCTGACGTTTTTAACAGCATCAACGATGCCATCGTTCGTGGTAAATGACACGCTTAGATTATTGACACTAAGCAGTGGCTTAGAAGCAGATGAAGACATCATCACCTCACTGGTTGATTATTCGACGTCACTCGCCAGCCCAAGATTGTCGTACAAGGTATCAAGGCATTACACGTGCATGCTCGACACAGGGCTAGCGCTCGATTGTTAGAGATTAAGCGAGTGGGGATGCCACTTGCTCTGGTTCAATCATGTTGGGTTGATATTTGCGAGCCAAGCTCAACAACATATCCCCTAGATGCGGATATCAGCCAGCTGGAGCGACTCATTACCCATTCAGGGAAATGAACAGCTTGCGCCAGTGGAAGAGGTAGGATACGAGTGCCGCGATAACCGAAATGCGCTTCAGGTTACCTCTCCTTGCGAACACAGCTTTTCAACATAATCAGATGTTGATACCAAGCAGCGTGAATATCCATATATCACCCACACAATATACGATTCGGATATAAAAGCAAACTGTTATTAACTGCAAGATTTACCATGTCAGACTTTGAACTCACAGACAAAATCACGGCTTTTAGCGTTCGCGATAGTCAATAATCAGGAGGATAAGCGAGGTTTGGGTTGTTTATTTTGTGGGCAACATTTGGCAGAGAGGCTCAGACCTCGGGCGTATAAAAGGCGTGCGAATCGTGCAATTCGCACACCATGTCAGGTTAGCTGCGATCGAACTCTAAACGTGTCGCGTAGCGCTCGTCACTATGCTGACCGTGCTCGAATGCGACTTGACCGTTCACGATCGTCATATCAATGCTTGAGCCAAAGGTATGGCCGTCGAACGGTGACCACTGGCATTGGTAGAAGAGGTTGTCTTTACCGACCGTTTGCGTCTGGTTGAGATCAACGAGTACCAAGTCGGCCCAATATCCTTCACGGATAAAGCCACGCTCTTTCACCTGATAACGTACCGCTGGCGCATGTGAGACTTTTTGCACCACCAAAGGCAAATCGAAAATACCACGATGATAAAACTCAAGCGCCACTTGAAGCGCGTGTTGGACAAGCGGTAAGCCTGCTGGCGCTTTAAAGTAACTGTTTTGTTTCTCTTCAAAGGTGTGAGGGGCGTGGTCGGTGGCAATCACGTCGATCACACCGTCTTTCACCGCTTTGATCAGTGCTTGTTGGTGGTGGGCTTCTTTGACGGCGGGATTACATTTGATCAAGGTGCCCTTGGTCGCGTAGTCATCACGGTTAAAGAATAAGTGATGCACACAGGCTTCCGCGGTGATTTGTTTTTGCTGAAGCGCTTCGAGCGTTTTCGCAGGCTCAAACTGATACAGCTCATCTTCAGTGGTCAAGTGCAGCACATGTAAGCGTGTACCGTGTTTTTTAGCGAGGTTGACCGCCAGTTGGGATGATTTAAGACACGCTTCTTTTGAGCGAATGTGCGCGTGGGCATCAATCGGCACGTCCTCACCGTATTTCTCGCGATAAATGTTCTCGAGTTCGGTGATCATTGGAGTATCTTCGCAATGGGTTGCAATCAAGGTCGGGCAATCGGCGAAGATAGCGTCAAGGGTGTCCGGATCATTGACCAGCATATTGCCGGTGGAAGCCCCCATAAAGACTTTAACACCGCAGGCACTGTTCGGATCGAGGCGACGAATTTCATCAATGTTGTCATTGGTCGCGCCCAAATAGAAGGCATAGTTAGCGTGGCTGGATTGAGACGCACGTTGATACTTTTCTTCTAACGCGTCGAGTGTCGTGGTGGGGGGATTAACGTTGGGCATCTCCATATACGTGGTGATACCGCCTGCGACGGCCGCTTTGGACTCGGTCGCGATGGTTCCTTTTTTCGGGAATCCCGGCTCACGGAAATGCACTTGGTCGTCAATCATACCGGGCAACAAATGTTTGCCTGATGCATCAATCACACGGCAGTCCGCCGCGGCAGGGGCACTAATATCGCGGGCAATCTGAGAGATTCGGCCGTTTTCGACCAGCACATCGGTCTCAACAACTTGTCCTTCGTTGACGACAGAAGCGTTTTTAAATAGCAGGGTGGTCATGTTGTCATCCTTACATGTAAAGGCGTCGGCGCTATAGTAGCGCAAACGATTACCTGATTCAGCCCTTGATTTTACAAGGTGATATAAACATCAATTAACACAAGTTTGACCAAATTGTCGCATGCAACTGCGCTGTACATATTGCCCTTGGCAAAGGGGTACCGCATACTTGGCAGGGTTTATATTTATAAAAGGGAGCACACCATGGCGGAAGWAACCATCTTCAGCAAAATTATTCGCAAAGAAATCCCCGCAGATGTTTTGTATCAGGACGATTTAGTCACTGCTTTCCGTGATATTAACCCGCGTGCGCCTGTGCATATTTTGGTGGTACCAAACAAACTGATCCCCACCACCAATGATGTCAATATTGAAGACGAGTTAGCGTTAGGTCGTATGGTGACGGTGGCAAAAAAACTGGCGGCTGACGAAGGGATCGCTGAAGACGGCTACCGTTTGATCATGAACTGCAACCAACACGGTGGCCAAGAGGTGTACCATATTCACATGCACCTAGTAGGGGGACGCGCGCTGGGTCCCATGGTGGTGAGTTAAGCACGGCTAAGCCGACGATGGTATGAATGATGTGTAAAAATCAAATCCGAACTTTGATGATTGCACTTGCCTTGGTGTTGGCGGGCTGCGCAGGGAGTCAGTCGACTGACCTGCGCATCGCGCCACACCAAACCGTGGTTTTTGCCGATCCAGAGCTGGCGATGTCGCTATGGGTTAAAGAGACGATGGTTCGTCGCACCCCAAACGGAAATCAAGCATGTGTGTGGTTAGAAAATACGTCTAGTCAACCGCAAACCTTGCAGTATCGCTTTAGTTGGTACGATAGCCAAGGGCTCCAATTATCGACCTCTGCGGCGGCGTCTTGGCAATCTGTGACCATTCCTCCCCATACACAGCGCGATATTCATGCGCCGATACCTGATATTAAGGTTTCGCAGTTTCGTTTAGCCGTCATGCAACCAGAATAATCCCCTTGTTTGTTGGCACTTTTTCACGCTTTTCTGGTCTATTCATTTTTTATTTACGGAGTCATCTCTATGTCCGCATGCTGCGCATTGACGGCCGCTTTACGTAAGCCAAATGCATTGGTAAAAGCATTATCGATGGGGCTATTTGTTGTCACAGTTGCAGGCTGTGCACCTCGCACGCAGCCGATTTATCAGCCGTCGGCGCCAAAAGAAACCACCGTGCAGCAAGGGGTGGTGCATGGCAGTTTTAATCAAGCCATGCGCGCCGCGGTGCAGTCCTTAATGGGTAGTGAAAGCCTGCAAGGCGCCCCTGTTACTTTGGTGCAGCCGCTACAAAATCTGACTGACGGTTATATTGACACTGTGGGTGTGTCAAAACAGCTAGAGCAAGGCCTTGCCGCACAAGGGCTGATAGGAACGGTCTCACAGGCGCAGGTCGATGTGGTCCGTCAGTCGCTAGGTTTGGGTGAGGGACAGGTTCTCATTGATCCGACCACGGTGATGCAATACGGACGCTTACTGGGGGCACAGTATCAGCTCGGTGGTAAGGTCACGGGGCAAGAAGAGAAAACCTTATCACTGCAGCTGATGGATTTGACCACAGGTGTGATTGAATGGCAGGACACTCAGCGTTTTGTCAGTCGTTAATCTTTCGCCCGCGTTAAAAAGCTTACTGGAAGCGGCGTTGTATGAGCACTATTCAGCGCCCGTTTCGATTCAGCGTGTTACCCCACTCGAAGGGGGCCTGACCAACCGCTGTTTGCGGATTGATGACTCACAAGGGGGACGCTTTGTGTGGCGGCCCCAAAGCCATGTGAGTGACGCTTTTGCGATTTCTCGGTCGCGCGAGGCGGCTGCGCAATCGCTGGCCGCTACCTATCAACTTGCCTCCGCACCCGTTTGTCAGTTGTCAGAAGGGCTTTTGGTCCCTTGGGTGGAAGGTGAATCCCTTGATCCGCACTCAGTTGAGAGCCAAGCGATCCTGATCGACCTGTTGGTACGTATCCATTCCATGGAAGGCCGTTTGGATACGCAAGATGTTCGCACCCAATGCCAGCATTATGAGCAGCAGTTGACCTTGGCAAAGCAGCAAACACTCAAACAGCTGCGTGATAGACGCCAATGGCAATTACCCACGGATCTGCTCGCCCCTGTGGTGTGTCATATGGATTTGGGTAGTTATAACGTGGTTATTCAGCCAAATGGCGAGCCCTGTGTGCTTGATTGGGAATATGCGCGATTAGGCAGTGCGTGTTTGGACATTGCACTTTTTTGTCGGGCAAATGGCTATACACCAGCACAGGTCGTGTCCGATTATTGTGCGTTGCGATGCATCGAGGACTCGGCACCGGTTCGCCAAGCGGTAGAGGCATGGCTGCCCTTTGCCGACTATCTCGCGCTATGCTGGTATGAAGTGGGCGCATCGTTATATGGGCTCAGCACTTACCAAGAGCAAGCGCAGCGGTTATATCGCCAACTGGCGGGAATGGATGAATCATAAGGAGAGTTGCAAWGGCTAGGTCGCGTTTTCGCTATGGCTTGATAGGAGGCTTATTACTGATCCTGACCGGATGCACCACCGAGCTTGCGTATAACACCTTGCCGTTTTGGATTCATTACTACATCGATGACATTGTTAACTTGCGCCCCGAGCAATCTCGCCAAGTGAAAGCCGACCTCGACAAGATTCAGCAATGGCATCGAACCCATGAGTTACCTGCGATAGCCGAACGGTTAGGGCTGATTGCCACCCACAGTACCGAGCGACATACCATGGCGCAATTACGTGACCATCAAGAGGCGGTAAAAGCGCGGATCCACGCGACGCTACAGGCGTTTGTGCCCGCGACGGCGCGTTTACTTGATAGCTTTGATGACCAGCAAGCGCAGGCGCTCACCCAGTGGATGGAAGACGAGATTCAAGAGGCAACCGAACGACGTGCAAAGCGTTCGCAAGATGAGCAATTTGCCTATCAACGTGATGATCTCGAGGAAGATACGGAAGAGTGGATTGGCAGCGCTGCGCGTCATCAACAGCCCTTGTTTGCTGAAATGGCAGAGTATCAGCAAGCGGCGATGCCAACGTTCCGTCAGGTACGAGAGCGCTTAGTCAGCCGCCTTTTTGCGATTATCAAAAATCGACAGTCTATCGACACTGAGGCCGCGTTGTCAGAGTGGGTGGACGATGTGGTGGCATGGCGAGCCGGACCGGAGACGGAAACCGAAATGGCCATCTACCGTTCACGCCGGTTAGATTGGTTGTTGCGCCTTGATCGTAGCCTTGATGAGGATCAGCGTTCTCAACTGGTCGATAACCTCATTGAGTGGCAAACGCGTCTGAACGAGATGAGCCGTTAGTCTCGTTCCTCTTCCCTTGGATTGGGTAGGGCGTGGGCGTTGCTGTATGCATTAAACCACCTACCTCATGGTTACGCCAAATACCCTGATTATTTTTAGGGTGATCTTGCTCATTTTTCTATCTGGGTGGCTATGCTATTGATAGGGGTCACAGCTTTGCGATAACCAAGGATGGCTTTCCATGATCTTATATCTCCACGGTTTTGATTCAACCAGCCCAGGCAACCATGAGAAAGTGTTGCAGCTCCAATTTGTCGATGATGACGTGCGTACCATCAATTACAGCACCATGCACCCAAAACACGATATGCAGCATTTGCTCAAACAAGTACAGACGCAGCTAGACGCGAGTCAGGATCCCAATCCACTGATCTGCGGCGTTGGCTTAGGCGCATATTGGGCAGAACGGGTGGGTTTTTTGTGTGGGATTAAGCAGGTTCTGTTTAACCCAAACTTATATCCACACGAGAATATGACTGGAAAAATTGATCGGCCGGAAGAGTATGAGGACATTGCGACCAAATGTGTGGCAGACTTTCGTCAACGCAATCAACAACGAGCATTGGTGGTGTTGTCGCGAGAGGATGAAGTCCTCGACAGTCGCCGCAGTTATCAAGTGTTGTCACCTTTCTATCCTGTTCGTTGGGATGAAACGCAAACCCACAAGTTTAAAAACCTATCGGCACACCTCAACGCCATTGCGGATTTTAAAAAGCAGCCCGCACTCCACACGTAATCGGTTCCCCAGTCGCAAAGTGGGTCTTTGCGCACTGGGGTGCGTCGAATTGACCGAATAAACATCAACAGCGCCTCAGAACGATGTGAGATCAATAAAACAACAAATGAGATCGCGTATCACTTGTATTTATATTACAGAGCCGTCTTCGGCGTATAAATACTTGGAGCCGTTATGTTTGTTGATCTTACTCCGTTCGATGAGACGATTTTGGGCACGCATACCCCAGACCCATTGCGTTTTGCCTTTCCGCCGAAAAWACACGCCCACGCGGCGACCCATCAAATGCCTTTCCCGCTCGAACAAGGCATCGCAGGCGTTACAACACAGCTTTTATCTCCGCCAGTGCAATCTGGGCCGCGGTGTTTATATATCCATGTGCCATTTTGTCGAGTGAGGTGTACTTACTGTCACTTTTTCCAACATGCGGCGAGCCGCACACTGATTGACAGCTACTTCGCGGCTTTGCTCAAAGAGCTTGGTATGAAAGCGGCGATGCCATGGACCCAAGCGCAGCCTTTTGAGGCGGTGTATGTCGGTGGGGGAACACCCACTGCGTTGTCGGCAGCGCAATTGCAGCAATTGGGTCAGGAAATTCGTCGCCAATTTTGGCTCACGCCCGACTGCGAAATCACCCTTGAGGGGCGAATCAATGGCTTTGATGATAATGCGTTCGAGCATGCGCTTGCTGGGGGATTTAACCGTTTCTCGTTTGGGGTACAGAGCTTTAATACCCAAGTCCGCCGCGCGGCAAAACGTTTAGATGATGGTGACACTGTGCGTGAGCGTATTCATGCACTGAGTGCCCGTCAGGAGGCCACGATTGTGGTGGATTTGTTGTATGGCTTGCCTTATCAAACGGCTGAGATCTTTGCACAAGATGTGGCTGACTATTTGCAAACCGGCGCCAATGGTATTGATCTCTACCAGCTGGTGGTGGCGCCAAATACGCCGATGCTGCGCATGGTCGAGCAAGGAAGAATGCCACCGCCGGCAACCACGGCAGAAAAAGCCAGCTTGTTTGCGCAGGGCGTTAGTTTGATGGACCAACACGATTGTCGACGACTCAGTGTCAATCACTGGGCACGTGATCAACGTGAGCAAAGTCGTTACAACCGGCTTGCCAAGCATGGTGCTGATATTTTACCGCTAGGGTGTGGTGCCGGTGGCAGTATTGACGGTGTCGGGATCATGCAACATCGCGACTTGGCAACCTATCTCGATGCAATGCAAACCAATACCATGCCGATTGCGCGCGTTGTAGCCGCTGTGGAGCATCGTCGAGTGTATGATGCTATCAAAGCGGGATTAGATATGGGTGTGCTTCACGCGGATACGTTACCGCCTTGGCAAGGGATGAGCGTGTTTCAGTATCTCTCGCCACTATTCGCGGTCTGGCAGCAACATGGATTGGTAACATTATGTGAAAATAAATTACAACTTACTCTTGCTGGTCAGTTTTGGTCCGTAACGCTTGCGCAAGCCTGCATTCATGTCTTGCAATCACTCTAACCATCAGAATTTAAAATTCATTTGCTTATCCTCAGCTATCTGCATTTCGAAGAAAAGTGTAAGAAAAGGGCGAAATTTAACTTGTCTTAGGCACAGAATATGGTGTTTTATTTCATCATATAAAAGGCGGCCGAATCCGAATCTATGCTCGAAGTAGGCGACGTTTTCCGGCAAAATAGACTAAGCGCTGATGCAACAAACAAAAACAATGAAAGCAGCGCGCACGAAACAGATTGTAATTTGATTACTGGCCCAACCCCATTTTTGTCAGTGACTATATAAGTGGCTGATGTGTAAGTTTTTAATTAGGTAAGGATGTAGAAGTGACCAAAATTATCGTTGTCGGTGGCGGTGCAGGCGGGCTAGAGCTTGCAACCAAACTGGGCCGAACGTTAGGCCGCAAGCGTCGTGCAGAAATCACCTTGGTGGATAAAAACAGTAGCCACCTCTGGAAGCCATTGCTTCACGAAGTGGCAACCGGCTCAATGGATGAGGGCGTTGATGCTTTGAGCTATCGTGCTCATGCCAAAAATCATGGGTTCGATTTCCAAATGGGGACCTTGTGGGACATTGATCGCGACCAGAAAGTGATCACCTTGGCGCCCATGTACGATGAAAATAACGAACTGCTGATGCCTGAGCGTGAGCTCGAGTACGACATCTTAGTGATGGCGATTGGCTCGACCTCTAATGATTTCAACACACCGGGCGTTCGTGACCATTGTATATTCCTCGATAATCCTAAACAGGCTCACCGCTTCCGCGCGGAAATGAACAACGAATTCTTGCGTTTGCATGCTAAACACGGCCAAGGCAGCGTAGATATTGCGATTGTGGGCGCAGGAGCGACTGGTGTTGAGCTATCAGCAGAGCTGCACAATGCCATCAAAGAGCTGCGTAACTACGGTTTCCGTGATTTAGATAGCTCGAAACTGAACGTGACCTTGGTGGAAGCCGGTGAGCGCATTTTGCCAGCGCTGCCTACTCGTATCTCGAGTGCTGCGCACCAAGAGCTGTTGAAGCTGGGTGTCACGGTGAAAACCAATACCTTTGTCACTAAAGCGGACGACCAAGGCTTGGAAACCAAAGAGGGTGAGCGTATTCACGCCGATATTATGGTGTGGGCTGCTGGGATCAAGGCTCCGGACTTCTTGAAAGATATCGCCGGCTTGGAAACCAATCGCATTAATCAGTTGGTCGTGAAAAACACACTTCAGACGTCGCGTGATGACGACATCTTTGTGATTGGTGACTGTGCAGCGTGTACGCAAGCCGATGGCAGCATGGTACCGCCACGTGCACAGTCAGCGCACCAAATGGCAAGCCGCTGCTTTAGCAACATTGTTGCTAAATTAAATGGTCGTGAGCTCAAGCCTTATGTGTTTAAAGATCATGGTTCACTGGTTTCGCTCAGCCGCTTCTCTACGGTAGGCAGCTTGATGGGTAATCTGACCAAAGGCTCGATGATGATCGAAGGGCGGATTGCTCGTGTGGTATACATCTCTTTGTATCGGATGCACCAAATTGCATTGCACGGTTACGTGAAAACTGGCCTGATGATGCTGGTAGGGCGGATCAACCGCGTTCTACGTCCAAGTTTGAAGCTGCACTAAACACGTGTGAAGCTGTGCTAAAACAGCCTATAAACCCCAAGACCGAGGCTTGCCTCGGTCTTTTTTATTGTTCGAGTTGGCGCATTTCTAGTTGCCGCCTGACGTGAAAGTCGTCACAATAGCGCCGTAATCAAGATTATTGATATCACTTCTAGAGCAACCCTCCTGACGCCGAGTTTTTCTCATACCACGATATTGATATTCATGACCCTAAGTGACGGGCCATGCGGCCTGTGACGACATTTTTTATTTATTGAGATCAATTAATGAGTTTCTCCTCTTTAGGACTATCTGCACCACTATTGAAAGCCGTGCAAGAGCAAGGCTATACCACACCTTCACCGATTCAGGAAAAAGCGATCCCTGCGGTGATTGAAGGACACGATGTCATGGCGGCGGCGCAAACCGGTACCGGTAAAACCGCGGGCTTTACCTTACCGATTTTGGAGCGTTTGCAGGCGGGTAAACGTGCTCGCCCCAACCATGTACGTACCTTGATCCTGACGCCAACGCGCGAGCTTGCTGCGCAAGTGCACAAAAACGTGGAGCAATACAGCCAATACACGTCGCTTAGCTCAACCGTGGTATTTGGTGGTGTGAAGATCAATCCGCAGATGATGAAACTTCGCAAAGGCGCTGATGTGCTGGTGGCCACACCGGGACGCTTGCTGGATCTGTACCAGCAAAATGCCGTGCACTTTTCTCAGCTTGAAGTGCTGGTCTTGGACGAAGCCGACCGTATGCTCGATATGGGCTTTATTCGTGACATTCGTAAGATCTTGGGCTTGCTGCCGGCTAAGCGCCAGAATTTGCTGTTCTCCGCCACATTCTCGGATGAAATTCGCCAACTGGCGAAAGAGCTAGTCAACAATCCGGTTGAGATTTCAGTCAATCCTGCGAACCAAACCGCGACTGGGGTAGAGCAATGCATTTACCCCGCGGATAAGAAGAAAAAAGCGCCGATGCTGCTGTCACTGATTGCCGATAATAATTGGCAGCAGGTGTTAGTGTTTAGCAAAACCAAACATGGCGCTAACCGTTTGTCGCGTTATCTCGAAGAGTACGGTGTCAGCGCGGCGGCAATTCATGGTAATAAGAGTCAAGGCGCGCGAACGAAAGCGTTAGAGAAGTTTAAAACCGGTGAAGTACGGGTATTGGTTGCCACGGATATTGCCGCACGAGGGATCGATATTGCCCATTTACCGCAAGTGGTAAATTTTGATTTACCCCATGTGGCAGAAGACTATGTTCACCGTATTGGTCGTACTGGTCGTGCAGGTGCCGTGGGCAATGCAGTGTCTTTGGTTTGTGCGGACGAAGCGAAAGATTTGTTCGCCATTGAACGCTTAATTAAACAGGTATTGCCGCGTCATACTCTGGCGGACTTTCCCGTCACGAATCCGTTGCCAGAGTCGAAATTGGATACGCGTCCAATAAAGCCAAAGAAACCGAAAAAGAATAAACCGCGTCAAGACGGACAACGCTCTGGCGATAACGCGCGCGGACACAAACCGGTAGGCAAAAATCGACGTCATACCGATAGCGCAGGCGACGGTAAGTCACGTGGTTCCGGCAATCGCCCACCACGCACGCGCAGCGATAGCAACGGCGCGAATAAGCCACGCCGAGCGCGACCCGCTGCGGCAAAAAACAGCGCCTAACCTAGACACTGTGTACTGAGCAAGAATAAAAAACCGGCCACTCGCCGGTTTTTTTATTAGATGACCTTAGCTAGCTGTGCCAGTACCTTATCAATCGCGTCACCGATTTTAGCAACATGCTCAATTGTCTCTTCCGCTTCATCAATCACTGCTTGCGCTTGGCGGGCATGGGCGATGAGGCGATCAAACGCATCAGCGTCTTGTTCAAATTGCTCACTGTGCGTGGCTATCACGGTGGTGTGGTACAGGTAAAGTTTCTCGCCGAGTTGTTCTCTTTTCCGCTGTAAAGGCGCGAGTTTAGGGCCAATCAGGGTTTGGTTTAAAAAACGGTCGAGGCTGTCGTAATTCGCCTTGAGCAGCTGGTAGCTGGCGTCTTTAGGGCTCATGGCTTATTCCTCCAACTGCTGCTGAAAATCCTTGAGTGCATCAAGATGCTGTTTAGTCGTATCGATAGCGCGGCGTGCCCCTTGTAAAGAAGCGGTGTTATCGATGGTGAGCGAGGCGATGATGGCTTCGTGCATGACCAGATAGTCCGATAGCGTCAAGTCTAGCCGCGCAAACCGTGTGTCTAGGTTGAGCAGGGCCTGCTTGATACGGTAAGCCTGTCGGTATGCTTTAAGGCGATCATCATAAGATGTATGCAGTGTGATACAGCGCATTTCCTTGCTTTGTTGGCAGCGATTGGGGTTATTTAAAAGCTGCAAGCGAATCGATAAGGCTTGATCGAAAGAGACGCGTGTGGCCATTTTCCAATTGGGTAAGTCTTGTTGTAAGCGCGTAATGGTTTGTTGCAAGACGGGTTGCCCTGCTTCCATCACGGCGCGTAACTGTTGATGACGAGAGGTCTCTGTCATCGCGCGGCCGAGTGCGTTGATAGCGGTCGACACCAACGAAATATCCGACTCATCAATGGGTTGGCCGTCACGCAAAAAAGGGTTGTTGGCTAAGTCGTTCAGTGTGTCGTGCAATTTTGCCGAGGTATCATCAAGGCGTGCGTAGTGTTCGTCAGACGCCAAGGCATAAAGAAGGTTGGCGTAGCGGATTAAATCGTCRAGGGCTTGTCGTTGCCCCGTGTGCGGGATGGGCGCGATATTCAGCTCGGACGCAGACACGCCATCGCGCACGGCACGCGAAAGAATAGCATCCACGCGTGCTTGTTCGGCGGTGGCGTAGACAGCGTCAACCGCGTGATGAATCTTTACGGACTGTTCCGCATAGTCTTTTACCAGTTGTTTTGATGACTGGGACGTACAGCCTGCCAAGGCGATAATAGCCACCCAAAGCATGGCATGGCGACATTGTGTGTGGGAGAGCGAAAAGCGCATGGAATAATCACAGAGTTAGCAAGCCTAAATAACGAGTGTGGCTGTTGTTCAGTGATTATAAATGTGTCAGTAGTCTTTTTGTTGAATATGGTATCAATAACCACCCTAAGTGAAATTGACAAATATATCTTTTACATTGTGTGAGCGCATAAAAGAGCCTTGCCCTCCAATAGGAAGACAAGGCCACTTTGTTCAGTGCTGATAGGGTTCAGCCGTGACTAGACAGGGTTAGTTTGCCTTTCTTACTTGAATAATCATGCCCATCATSGGRTTATCCAAATAGTGGGTCTCGCCACTGCGCATCCGTCGTTTGTGGGTGAAAGCATAGGGCTGCAAGAAACGTTGGATGTGATACTGCTTTTTCACCTTTTCCAAGCCTGCAACTTGTACATTGTTGGTATTGGTTGCCGCATCTTGTTGTGCGTCTGAGGTTTGCAACGGCATATCGATAATGTCTTCAACCAGCGCCCGTCGCTCGCTGGGCTCGCGTAGCACCATATCGGCCTCGACAAACAAGTAATGTTGTACATAGACGCGTAGTGTCCCATCGAGTTCATAGAGCGGCTGGCGAGGGGGGAGAGTATCCAATGATTGCTCTTCCCACTGCGATTCGGTTGTAGAAGCGGTTGCGTTTGTTGGTGCAGCAGGTTGGGCTGTGATCGGGGTGCCATCTGCGTTAAACCGGTTGCTATAATCTCGGCCCGCGCTAACTCGCAGTAGGGGAAGTGCTGCGCGCCCGCTATCATCTTGACGCCAAGCCACGTGCACCATCGGGGTGAAGCCTGCATGGTTGGCCAGTTTGTTGTACGCGTCTGTTAATTGCCATTGGCTACGTGGTAGCGGGGTTAGGCCTGCGTTTTGTAATGCAGTCGTATTGGTGACTGGAACCGCTCGATTGACCGACTGGATATCGGTTTGGGTGGGCCAGCTTTCTTGGACACTCGCGGGATCTTGATTGCGTTTAAACACAATCAGCTCGACATCATAAAGTCGTTTAGCCAAAGCCGGTTGACTGATGGCAATAAGCAGTAATGCCCAAATGCTCTGCTTGGCAATGCGGGTTAGCCAGCTTTGTAGTTGACGTTGATGGTTTTTCACAGGTTACTCCGTTCTCTCTGGCAAGCCAGTCTGATCGCCGATTAGGCGACCAGTTGGTGACTTGCAAATTGAGTCAACAGCTCATCAATAAAGTTCATCCGCTCACGTCGGTCAGTGAGGCTTTCGACAAACTTAATTTTGGTTGGCCCATCAAATTTATACTTGTCTGGACGCGATTGTAACAGTCCCACTAAGAATCCGGGATCAATTTGCGCATCCTCATGAAATTCAACCACTCCTCCGCGGTCACTGGCTTCGATTTTCTTCACTCCTAGGTGTGCCGCCCTTAACTTGATTTGTTGGACATGTAACAAGTTTTTGGTGGCATCAGGGAGCAGCCCAAAGCGATCAATTAACTCGACTTGAAGCTCTTGAATATCATCATTCGATTTCGCGCTGGCGATGCGTTTATACATCGACAAACGGGTGTTGATGTCAGGGATATAGTCATCCGGCAGCAGAGCGGGGAGGCGGAGCTCGACGTCGGTTTGCTCTTTTAACAGCGCATCCAAGCTCGGCTCTTTGCCTTCTTTTAGTGCCTCGACGGCTTGCTCAAGCATATCCATGTAGAGGGTAAAGCCAATCGATTGAATTTGGCCGCTTTGCTCATCGCCTAATAGCTCTCCCGCGCCGCGAATTTCTAAATCATGGGTGGCAAGGGTAAAACCAGCGCCCAGATCTTCGAGTGAGGCAATGGCTTCTAAACGCTTGGCGGCATCCTTGGTCATCCGCTTAGGATGTGGGGTCAGTAGGTAGGCATAAGCCTGATGATGCGAGCGACCGACACGTCCGCGCAGTTGGTGAAGCTGGGCTAAACCAAAGTGGTCGGCACGGTCAATAATGATGGTGTTCGCGGACGGCACATCGATACCGGTCTCAATGATGGTGGTACACACCAAGACGTTGTACTTTTGATGATAAAAATCGCTCATGATCCGCTCGAGTTCGCGCTCACGCATTTGACCATGGGCCACGGTTACGCGCGCTTCGGGGATCATTTCACTGATTTCATTCGCGGTTTTTTCAATCGTTTCGATGTCATTGTGCAAGAAATACACTTGGCCACCGCGCATAATTTCGCGCAACAACGCCTCTTTGACCAAGGTGTCTTCACGCTCGCGGACAAAGGTTTTTACCGCCAAGCGGCGGGATGGGGGCGTGGCGATGATCGAGAGATCGCGCATGCCACTCATGGCCATGTTGAGCGTACGCGGGATCGGGGTTGCCGTGAGGGTGAGAATATCAATGTTGGCGCGCATGGCTTTGATTTTCTCTTTTTGGCGGACGCCAAAACGGTGTTCCTCATCCACGATAAGCAAGCCCAGATCACGCAGCTTCACATCCGATTGCAGCAGTTTATGGGTGCCGATCAAAATATCGACTTTTCCCTCGGCACAGTCGGCCAGAATGGCTTTTTGTTCTTTCGCTGATTTAAAGCGAGAAAGTACCTCGACGCGTACCGGTAAATTGGCAAAGCGGTCACGGAAATTTTCAAAATGCTGCTGGGCAAGCAAGGTGGTTGGCACCAGCACGGCGACTTGTTTGCTGTTGTTAACGGCAAGAAACGCAGCCCGCATGGCTACTTCGGTTTTACCAAAACCCACATCACCACACACTAAGCGATCCATAGCAATGGGGCGGCACATATCCGAGAGGACCGCGTTAATGGCTTGGGATTGATCCGGTGTTTCTTCGAACGGGAAGCTGGCTCGAAACGCTTGATAGGCTTCTTTATCGTGTTTGAAGGCAAAGCCAGGCTTGGTTTCACGCTTGGCATAAACATCCAATAGCTCTGCAGCGACATCGCGCACTTTTTCTGCCGCGCGGCGACGTGCTTTTTCCCACGCTTCGCCACCGAGCTTATGGATAGGCGCAGTTTCTTCCGCGCTACCGGAGTAGCGACTGATCAAGTGTAACGCACCGACTGGTACATAAAGCTTGGCGCCTTGCTGGTACTCAAGGGTCATGT
Organism: Salinivibrio sp. IB574; assembly: GCF_001996205.1. Classification (NCBI taxonomy): domain Bacteria; kingdom Pseudomonadati; phylum Pseudomonadota; class Gammaproteobacteria; order Vibrionales; family Vibrionaceae; genus Salinivibrio; species Salinivibrio sp. IB574. The sequence goes on from NZ_MUFN01000001.1 coordinate 87,160, forward strand.
ACTCGGTTTTGAGCCCACCGGCTTCAAGCGTCTGCAGTCCTTGGTAGCGACCGATGCCATGCTCAAGGTGAACCACAGGCTGTCCCGGTTTGAGCTCGGCTAAACTGCGTATCACGGCATCGTTGTTGACGCTTTGCTTGCGCTTATCACGACGACGTTGCTGTACAGCACGTTCGCCAAACATGTCGCTTTCACAAATCAGGGCAAATTGACGAGTGTTATCAATAAAGCCTTGGTCCAGCAGATCAAGCAGTGCCTCGCGGCGACCTTCCGATTCGACCGAGAACACCAAGTGGCCGCTAAATTGTTCACTGAATTGGCGCAGTGCGGCTAGCGGCTCTTTGGCTTGATGATTGACCGTTAACGTCGGCAGTGGAGAGATATCGACATTCTCACGGCCTGCTTTTTCTGTGACGTTGTCACTTGATAAGCGCAGTTGCGGATAATCCTTCAAGTGACTAAACAGCTGGTCTTTATTAAGCCAAATAGCGTGCGGCGGTAACAGCGGACGTAAGGGGTCCACTCGGCGCTGGTCGTAGCGGTGTGCCACGTCATCGAGAAAGTGTGTCATCGCCGCTTCGATATCACCCACGGTTAAAATCAGGGTGTTATCGGGCAAGTAGTCGAAAAGCGTTTCGGTTTGGTCGAAAAATAGCGGTAGCCAGTATTCAATCCCCGCCGGCCATGTTTTTTTGCTGACTTGTTGGTAGACAGATTCTGGTTCACGGCGGGCTTCAAAGTGCTCGCGGAAGCGGCCACGGAAAAACTCGACGGCGGCATCATCGGTGGGAAATTCGTGTGCAGGCAGCAATTGAATTTGCGCTAACTCACCCGTCGAACGCTGATTTTCTGGATCGAATTGACGAATTGTGTCCACTTCATCATCGAAAAAGTCGATGCGATAAGGCTCATCACTGCCCATCGGAAATAAATCAAGGATCGAACCGCGGCTGGCAAATTCACCGTGCTCCATGACTTGGTCAACATGGCGATAGCCGGCATCCGTTAGCTGGTCGCGCAGCTTCTCGAGCGACAGGACGTCCCCTTTTTTCACCATTAATGCATGCTGATGGAGAAATTGCTTCGGCGTCACACGTTGTAAGGCGGTACTCGCCGGTGCGATCAGTACGCCGTCACCTTGGGTTGGCAGTTGATACAGGCACGCCAGTCGTGCAGAGATAATATCTTGATGGGGCGAAAAGCTGTCATAAGGCAAGGTTTCCCAGTCGGGAAAAATATCGCACTGCCCCTCGGTAAATTGGCTGATAGCGGGCTGCAAACGAATCGCGGTTTGGTTATCGGGCACCAACAAAAAAATGGGTCCCTGATGTTGCTGGCGAATGTTGGCGACGGCAATCGGTAACGCCGCACCCGTTAAGTTGCCTAGGTGTTTGACGTCACCCGCACCACGGGGAAGGGTAAACGTGTAAAGCGGTTGTTGAGTCATGAATTTAACTGCTTGATTTCTTTCGGTTGAGTGCGCGCTTTCGCAAAAGCTTTTGCTGATGATGTAAGGCGGCGCGGATCAGAGTGTCTCGGTCGTCTTCCAATAAGCGTGTGTACTGGATTTGGATCAAATATTGGGGTGGATGGTCACCGTCAGGCGCTTTTTCTTCACAGTGGGTGACCACGCCATAGCAATAGATCGCTGTGGGTGGAAAATCAAGAAACAGCTTCACACGCGCATGATCGCCGTGCTTTAACGGCGCAGGGCTGAGATAGGCAAAGCTGCTTGCGCCGAATGTATGGGTGGTGAAGCGCTGCGTGGGATCGTCTTCCTGACTGAGCATATAGCCCATCATTAAGGTGATCTTTTCGTTTTGCGCTTGCAAGATACGGTACAGTGCTGAGGCATCGTCCGGCTCAAGAGATTGTAACTCTTTTTCAACCGCGTTATCGACTTGGCCACATTGGCTTGCAACCCGAAAGGGCGCGGGGATTTCCGCCATAAATGCATCCGCATCGGGTTGGGCTTGGCTATCTTGAAGCGGCTCAACATTAATGCGTATGGCGGCTCTTACAGAAAAATACTCGTCTTGGCTCATCACTGTGCCTTATCTTGCAGTCATTTGATGATTATCACGCACCCGTCGCGTTAGGTAAAGTTTCAAGACCGCCTTATCGGGCGTCAACGTGCGCTTCTGGGCAGTATTCGTCAATATTCAGTCAAATCCGTGTGTAAACTTGGCGACATTCGCTCAGGCAGGTATGCTTTGCAGCGAATCAAAACAATAAGCTAGGTGCACTATGTATCAACCCTTATCGGTGTTTATTGGCTTGCGGTATTTGCGCGGCCGATCGGCCGATCGTTTTGGGCGATTTGTGTCGTCTATGTCTACTGCAGGAATTGCCATTGGTGTGCTCGCTTTGATCACCGTGTCATCGGTGATGAATGGCTTTGAAGCCCAGTTAAAAGGCCGCATTTTAGGCGTACTACCGCATGCGGTCATCGCGGACGGACAAACGGCATCGGTAAAAAAACGCGTTGAACAATGGCCACATGTGGTGGCGACGGCTCCCATTCAAACCACAGAGGCGGTGTTACAAAGCCGAACAGGGCTGAGTGCAGGGTTATTAGAAGGGGTTGACCCAACCGCTTATGAGCCGTTGGCAGACCATTTATTACAAGGGGACATTCAAGCGTTAGCCGAGAGCCGTTATCAAATCATCATTGGCCGGGCGATGGCGAGTAATTTACGTTTACGTGTTGGCGATCAGGTGCGAGTGATGGTCACCAGTGCGAGCCAATTTACCCCGATTGGGCGGATCCCTGCGCAGCGCTTATTCACCGTGGCGGGCATTTTTCACACCGGGACCGATGTCGATAATCAATTGATGCTGGCTAACATCCATGATGTCGCGCGTTTAATGCGTATTCCGCCGCAGCAAGCGCAAGACTTACGTCTTTTCCTTGACGATCCCTTTGCGATAACGGATCTCAAACCGATGGCAGAGAGTGCAGCGTGGCAAGATTGGCGCGTCTGGCGGGGCGAGCTTTTTCAAGCGGTGAAGATGGAAAAGAACATGATGAGCTTAATGCTCAGTCTGATCATTATTGTCGCTGCATTCAACATTATTGCTGCCTTGATCATGGTGGTGATGGAGAAGCAAGCCGAAGTTGCCATTTTGAAAACCTTAGGCATGCAAAATCGCGATATTGTTGCTGTCTTTATCGCTCAAGGCTCACTCAGTGGGTTATTGGGCGCATTGGTCGGGGGCGTATTGGGAGTACTCGCGTCTCTCTATATTAATGAAATCATGGCCCTGTTTGGGGTGAGTTTGCTGGGCAATGGCCTTGCGCTTCCCGTGGTCGTCAATCCAACTCACGTCGTTATGGTCATGGTGTTGGCTATTTTGCTCAGCACGTTAGCGACCCTTTTCCCTGCTTTTAAAGCGGCATCTGTTCAACCTGCTGAGGCACTGCGTTATGAATGAGTCTTTGTTGTCCTGTCACCAAATCAGTAAAACCTATCAAGAGGGTGGTCAGGCGATTCATGTATTGAATCAGGTGTCTCTGACCATTGCATCGGGAGAGCTTGTGGCGATTGTCGGCTCGTCTGGCTCAGGCAAAAGTACCTTGCTACACACCTTGGGCACGCTTGATACACCGAGCGAGGGTGAGGTGTATTTTGAGGGCAAAGCGATTAGCCAAATGTCTGCGAACCAACAAGCGCAGCTAAGAAACCAAGCGCTTGGATTTGTTTATCAGTTTCATCACCTACTGGCTGACTTTACTGCGCTTGAAAATGTGATGATGCCACTGCTGATCAACAAAGTTGCACGCAAAACGGCCACAGCAAGAGCTACGGAAATGTTGAATGCGGTCGGCGTGGGCCATCGTTTATCCCACCGTCCTGCTGAGTTATCGGGGGGCGAGCGTCAGCGTGTTGCGATCGCGCGTGCGCTAGTCAACGATCCTAAGCTGGTTCTCGCAGACGAACCGACGGGGAATCTTGACCATGCGACAGCTTTGGAGATCTATGATTTGATGCGTTCGTTGAATGCACGACATGGGACGGCGTTTCTCGTGGTGACGCATGACAGTGAGCTGGCAGCCAAACTTGACCGCCAAGTGCGAATGCAAGATGGCCAACTGCTTGCTGTGAGTGCCACCGAGGAGGGGCAATGAAACCACTGTCGTTAGCTATTGGACGCCGTTTTAGTCGTGCTCGCCAGCGTAATCGGTTGGTCTCATTTATCTCGTTGTCATCGGTGATTGGCATTGCCATCGGTGTGATGGTCATTATTGTTGGTCTATCGGCCATGAATGGCTTTGAGCGTGAGCTTAATCAGCGCGTGCTCTCTGTGGTGCCGCATGCGCAAGTGTTTGGCGTGAATGGTCCGCTTGACGATTGGCAGCAAGTAAAGCGCCAAGCCTTGCAGCATCCTCAAGTGGTGGCTGCCGCACCGTACGTGGAAATGACTGTGTTGATGGAACATGGCAGTGCACTTAAGCCAGCCCAGATCCGTGCCGTTTCACCGAGCGACGAATCGGCCGTGAGTCGCATTGGTGCGTTTATTGATGGCGGTTGGGACAGTTTGCCAGCGGGGCAATCAAATATCGTGCTCGGGCAAGGTGTCGCCGATAGCTTAGGCGTGAAGGTAGGCGATTGGTTAACGGTGATGATCCCCGCGGSGGATGCGAGCTTAAAGTTGCGCTCACCTCAGCGAGTGAGAATGCAAGTGGGTGGATTGTTACGGCTAGGCGGACAAATTGATCATGCGTTAGCCTTGATGCGTCTATCTGATGCGCAGCAGTTGATGGCACTAGATGATGCGGTTACTGGGGTCTCACTCAAAGTTGAGCCGGTGTTGGAGGCGCGACGTATCGTCCGAGAGGTCGGTCAAACCCTTTCCGCCTATGTGTACATGAAAGACTGGACCAGTGAATTTGGCTATTTGTATCGCGATATCCATTTGGTGCGTTCGATTATGTATCTGGTCATGGTTTTGGTGATTGGTGTGGCCTGCTTTAACGTGGTATCAACGCTGATGATGTCTGTGAAAGACCGTGCGGCTGATATTGCGATTCTACGTACGATGGGAGCAGGCGATACCTTGATACGACGGATTTTTGTTTGGTATGGGCTATTCGCCGGTGCGTTGGGGAGCCTGATTGGCAGTGTGTTGGGGGTATTGCTGGCAAGCAATTTAACCCACTTAATCCAATGGATAGAGCAGGTTGTGGGTCATCGTTTTCTCTCCGGTGATGTGTATTTTATTAACTTCCTACCCAGTGAGTTACGCGTGTCGGATGTGGTGGTGGTGAGTTTAACCGCGATGCTCCTCAGCTTATTGGCCGCTTGGTATCCAGCGCGTCGCGCGTGTCAGTTGCAGCCAGCAGCGGTATTGAGTGCAAAATAGTGGCTAGCTAGCGCGCCAGCTACTACAAGCAATTACCAAAAGGGCCAGTATGAGTACTGGCCCTTTTTCGATCTGTCTCGACATTTTTTGGGTGGTTTTACGTTTTGATAATGCCGGATGATGACTGTGTCGCAATGCGCTCTCAAGCGGCTTGTTTTCCTTTCCTACCGTTTTAGCGTTGCCTGATATCACCGTGAATCAAGAGGGTTTATTCGGCTTCGGCAGCACTTCTTTTAATTTGTTCGGAATACGAAGCTTACGTTTACGCCAGCTTCTTACCACGGAATAGCGCCAAATGCCTCTGACGGCAAAATAGCCAATCACGGCGAGTACCAAACCACTGGTCATACAGCCGAGAAAGAAAGGCGGTCCAATGTGGCCCATTTGTTCAACCAAATAGTGCCAAGAGAGCTCAAAATGGAAGGGATAGGGCGGTGTGTTCATCATCCACGCGCCGAGTTTATAGGCGAGATAGAACAGCACAGGCATGGTAATAGGATTACTGATCCAAACCAACGCGACCGACAAAGGCAGATTGACACCAAACAAGATCGCCAGTCCCGCGGCCATGATCATCTGGCTGGGCAAGGGGACAAATGCCATAAACAAACCGACCGCAAAGGCCCCCGATGCGGAGCGACGATTCAAGCACCACAGGTTTGGGTCGTGCAACAGGCTTCCAAACACGCGCAGTGCTTTGTTATCGCGCAATGCCTCGCGTTTTGGCATGTAGCGTTGAAAAAACTTCTTGGGCATACCTGCTTAACTTACCTGGATGTTACGCGATGAAGCTGACATTCACGCTCGGCTTGGCTGCGTCGATTTTATCGCTGCCGTGGTGGCCCAGTTTGCCACCAGTTTGGACGTGTTTCATTGCGTGTATTGTGTTTCATTTTGGGTGGAAAAAGCGCCTTTGGTGGCTCGCGGGGAGCGCGTTAGGGCTCACTTGGGCTGTATTATCCGCAACCTTGTACCAAGCAGACGTGATCCACATCATTTCTAGCACAGAGGATACTACAATATCTGGCTCTGTGGGCAGCCTTTTTAGCCCCAAAGCTGGCCCACAATCGATTATTTTTGACGTTGATAAAATTAATGATAAACCACTGCCGTTTTTTCGTTCAGTTCGAGTGCGTCTTTATTGGCAATCGCCGCCGTTTCCCCAACAAGGTGAGCGTTGGAGGCTCACGGTCAGACTAAAGCCGCCGTATGGACGTTTAAACGAAGCGGGCTTTGATGCAGAGCGTTACTTTGTGGCGCGACGGATTCATGGCAAAGCCAGCCTCAAAAACGCCGAGCGGCTCACCCACACGCCATCATGGCGGCAATCAGTCTTAAATGCACTGTCCCCTATGCTTGAGCCTTTGCGTTATGGCCGCTATTTGCTGGCGCTAAGCTTGGGAGAGCGGCAATGGTTGACCCATGAAGATTGGCAGATCTTGACGCACAGTGGTCTTGCTCACCTGATGGCTATTTCTGGGCTTCATATTGGGCTGGCGTTTGCGTTGGGGTGGCAAGTAGGCTGGTGGATCCGTTTGCTGCTACCCGAATGGCGACTCACCCTTTGGTGGCCGCTCTATAGCGCTATGCTGGTTGCTTTAGGGTATGCCGCGTTGGCAGGATTTGCGTTGCCCACCCAGCGCGCCTTGATTGCCCTATTTATCTATGCCAGTGCAAAGCGCATGGGGGCTCAGGTGTCTCCCAGTACCTTGTTGCAAATCACTTTACTGGCTGTGTTAGTGCGCGATCCTTTCGCTGGTTTTTCATTGAGCTTTTGGCTGTCGTTCGCCGCGGTGTCAGCGCTGTGCTTCGCGCATTACTCGCTACCTCGTTGGCGAGAGTTTCCGACCACAGCTTATGCCCGTATGATTTGGCGGGGCAAGCAACTGGTGTTTATTCAACTCGTTCTCTTGATAGGCATGTTGCCTTTGCAACTGGGCTTTTTTTCTGGTGTGAGCGCCGCCGCCACGCTGTTAAATCTCTTTGCCGTTCCTTGGGTGGGAATATTCACTGTGCCCTTGGTCTTTGTCGCCCTGGTTGCTCAGTTCATAGCGGGCAGTGCCGTCGCGACATTTATTTGGCAAGCGGCCGATTGGAGCCTAGCGCCAGTGATATGGCTTGCCGACGTTGCCCGCCAAGCCTGGCTGCAGCCTTCACCGTTATCGTGGTTGTGGTCTTTGCTGGTGGCGGGGGGATGTTGGCTGATAATGAGTTGGCGTTGGCACCGCCAAACGTCGCTTTTATTGCTATTGGTTACGACTGGTTTTGCATGGCGTGCGCCACCATTGCCCGACTGGCAGGTGGATGTGCTCGATGTGGGGCATGGCTTAGCGGTATTAATCACTAAAAACGGCAGAGCGGTGCTTTATGATACCGGAAATCGATGGCAAGTAGGCGGGATTGCGCAAGCGGTGATTACGCCGATTCTTGAGCAACGAGGCATCGATCAACTCGATGGCCTACTCTTAAGCCATGGTGACAGTGACCATGATGGTGGAGCAGGGTATGTCACCGAACGCTTTCAACCGATTTGGCTGCGGGCCAGTGAAAAAAGGCGCGGGTATTTACCCTGTCAGAAAGGGGCCAATTGGGATTGGCAAGGCTTGAGGTTTAACGTGCTTTGGCCGCCGAGACCTGTGGATCGCGCGGGTAACAATGACTCTTGTGTCGTGCGGGTCAGTGATGGACGCACCAGTATATTGCTAACCGGCGATATTGAATCACAGGGGGAGTTGGCATTGCTGGCGCGTTTAGAGCGTCGCGAAGCTTTGCAGAGCGACATTATGCTGGTGCCCCATCACGGAAGTGTATCGTCATCATCGCCGCCTTGGATAACCGCGGTATCACCGCATTGGGTGGTGGCGTCTACCGGGTTATTTAATCCGTGGGGATTGCCAGCGGCGGCTGTTCGCGAGCGTTATCAGCAAGCAGGGATCAAGTGGTTAGATACTGCGAAAGAGGGTCAAGTGCGTTTTCAGCGCCGCCAGGGTCGATGGCAAATGATACGGTGGCGGCATGATCACCAAGGGCAATGGTATCGGACGCTGTTTGAACGGCGACCGGTAAATTTGGACGACGGCGGGTAAAAGAGTAGAATGCCGGTCTGTTTTACACAGCTAAACGATTTTAATGAGCGAATATCAAGATAAAACGACCTGGCAGACGTTTAAGCAACTCTGGCCATACATCGCCAACTATAAGCTTGGCTTGATCGTTGCTATTGTCGCACTGGTTATCAATGCTGCCAGTGATACCCTCATGCTATCCATGCTCAAGCCACTTCTCGATCAAGGTTTTACCTATGATGACGTGGCGGGGGATTTCCTCAAGTGGATGCCCGTTTATCTCGTGGTATTGATGGTAGTTCGCGGGCTGTCTAGTTTTGTCTCCGCTTACTGCTTGTCATGGGTATCAGGGAATGTGGTGATGACCATGCGCCGACGCATGTTCAACCACTTTATGAAAATGCCCGTCAGTTTTTTCGATCAAGAATCTTCCGGCGCCTTGCTCTCTCGTATCACGTATGATTCTGAACAGGTTGCATCGGCGACAAGCAGTGCCTTAGTGAGCCTAGTTCGTGAGGGAGCGTCAATTCTCGGTTTGATGATACTGATGTTTTGGTCGAGCTGGCAGCTATCGGCGATTTTGTTAGTTATCGCGCCTGTGGTGGCGTTTTCGATTCGTGTGGTGTCGAAACGGTTTCGTCGCATCTCATCGAATATGCAAGATGCTATGGGGTCCGTCACTAGCTCGGCAGAACAAATGCTGAAAGGGCATAAAGTTGTCCTGAGCTACGGTGGCCAAGACGTTGAAAAAGCGCGCTTTGATAAAGTCAGTAATCGCATGCGCCAACAAACGATGAAGCTGGTCTCTGCTCAAGCCATTGCCAACCCAGTGATCCAGCTGATTGCTTCAATGGCGCTGGTCGTGGTCTTGGTGCTGGCGAATACCGAGGCGATTCGCTCCGAGCTAACCGCCGGTACGTTTGCAGTGGTGTTCGGCGCGATGTTTGGTTTGATGCGTCCACTAAAATCCCTCACTAACGTCACGTCGCAGTTCCAACGAGGCATGGCAGCGTGTCATAGCCTGTTCAACCTGATGGAACTCGACACCGAAAAAGATACCGGTGAGCATGAAGCGGATCGCGTGAAGGGCGATATTCAGGTGGACAATGTCGTCTTTACGTATCCATCCAAAGAAGCGCCTGCGCTTCGCAATGTCAGCTTTGAATTACCGGCAGGGCAAACCTTGGCGCTGGTGGGACGTTCCGGCTCAGGCAAAAGTACCATAGCCAATCTGTTAACGCGTTTTTATGACATCGACAGTGGCACCATCACATTGGACGGCGTACCCATTGATGAATATAAGCTCGCCAATCTGCGCCAACATGTGGCGGTGGTCTCGCAAAATGTCCACCTGTTTAACGACACGGTCGCCAACAACATCGCCTACGCAGCCGAGGATCAGTTCACCCGTGAGCAGATCATTGAGGCGGCAAAATTAGCGTATGCAGATGACTTCATTCGTGAATTGGATGAAGGCTATGACACCATTATTGGTGAGAATGGCGTCAGCTTATCAGGCGGTCAGCGTCAACGCCTTGCCATTGCTCGTGCGCTGCTGCGCAACGCACCAGTACTGATTTTGGATGAAGCGACGTCGGCATTGGATACTGAATCTGAGCGCGCCATTCAAGCGGCATTGGACGAGTTGCAGAAAAACCGCACTGTGTTGGTGATTGCGCACCGTTTGTCCACGATTGAGGATGCGGATCAAATTCTCGTTGTGGATGAAGGTGAAATTGTTGAGCGTGGTAACCATCAGGCGCTGTTAGAGCAAGACGGTGCGTATGCCCAGTTGCACCGTATTCAATTTGGTGACTGACCATGGTTGAAAAACTTTGGTTTCGTGAAGATGTTCCGGTTTGGGCCGCCCCTTTGTGGCCCATCAGCAAGCTATTTGGCGCGGTGGCACGCTATCGTCGTCAGCGCTATCTGAGTGGTAAAGCCCCCAGTTATCGCGCGCCCGTGCCTGTGATTGTGGTGGGTAACATCATGATCGGCGGTAATGGCAAAACGCCGTTTGTGGTTTGGCTGGTAGAGCAACTTAAGGCCCAAGGCTACCGTCCCGGAGTGGTATCACGTGGCTATGGGGGGAAATCGGAACAGTATCCATTGTTGTTGTCGCAAACAACCTCTCCTCGCGTGGCCGGTGATGAGCCGGTCTTGATTGCCCGCCGTACTCAAGTGCCTGTTTGTGTTGACCCGGATCGTAGCGCGGCAGTTAAACGACTCCTCGATGAGGGCGTCAATGTAGTGGTTACGGATGATGGTATGCAGCACTACCGGCTCGATCGCGACCTCGAAATTGTGATTGTGGATGGTCAGCGTCGATTCGGAAACGGGCACTATATTCCATTAGGACCATTGCGCGAGCAGACGTCACGTCTCGATACCGTGGATATGGTGGTCAACAATGGATGTGAGCCGCACCAAGGGGAGTGGCCGATGACATTGGTACCGACCGAAGCGGTGAATTTACGTAGTGGCCAACGTTGTCAGGTGTCGATTCTCCCTGAGGTGGTCGCGATGGCGGGCATAGGTCATCCGCCTCGCTTTTTTGCCACCTTACAAAAAATGGGTGTGACCCCAGTACACAGTGAAGCGGTGCAAGATCACCAATCATTGAGTGCCGAAGCGCTAGACAGTTTAGCCGCAAAGGGGCAACATCTATTGATGACCGAAAAAGATGCTGTGAAATATCAAGGCATTGCTCAAGATAATTGGTGGTATTTGCCTGTGGCAGCGAAACTCCCTGACACAGCGGCAAACTATGTGCTAGAAAAGCTTCACCACCTGAAAAGGCATAAAAATTAAAGGAAACTTATGGATCACCGTCTGCTTGAAATTGTGGCTTGTCCTTCTTGTCAGGGTAAGCTCTACTTCAATAAAGAAAATAATGAACTCGTGTGTAAGTTCGACCGTGTTGCGTATCCGATTGAAGATGGGATCCCGGTGCTGCTCGAATCGGAAGCACGTGATATGTCATTGGAAGAGGTTCAGGGATGACAGACTTTTATGTGGTGATCCCCGCGCGCTATGGCTCAAGCCGATTACCGGGAAAACCACTCGCTGATATCGGCGGAAAGCCTATGATCCAACACGTTTACGAGCGCGCTCAAGCCGCTGGTGCCAAACAAGTCATCGTTGCGACGGATGATGCACGGATTGTTTCTGCCGTCGAGGCTTTCGGTGGTGAAGTCTGCTTGACCCGAGATGATCACCAATCTGGGACTGAACGATTGGCTGAAGTTGTGACAACCTATGGGTTTGCGGATGATGCCATTATCGTCAACGTCCAAGGTGATGAGCCTTTGATCCCATCGGCGGTGATCCGGCAAGTTGCGGACAACCTGAACACATACCAACAAGCACCAATGGCGACTCTTGCGGTTGCGATTGACCAACCGGAGCAGGTCTTCAACCCTAATGTGGTCAAAGTTGTCACCGATCATCAAGGCTTTGCACTGTATTTTAGTCGCGCCACCATCCCTTGGGATCGGGAGCATTTTGGCGAGGACTCGCCGCAGGTTCCTGAGTCATTACTGCGCCATATTGGTATTTATGGTTATCGCGCCGGGTTTATCAGCCAGTACATCCATTGGACACCGAGTCCTTTGGAAAAAATCGAGTCACTGGAGCAATTACGCGTACTCTGGCATGGTGAGAAAATTCATGTTGATGTGGCCAGTGAAACACCGCCACACGGTGTGGATACCCAAGCGGATTTAGAGGCGGTACGCGCGCACTTGGCGTCGTAACCGTGTGCGTTTGAGCCCCAATAAAAAAGCCGCGATAGTTATCGCGGCTTTTTGTTACCTTTTATGCGCTCGGCTGGGCGATGAGATCGCGCAGCCTTTGCCATGCTTGGCCTAACCGTTCATGCCAATAACGCTCAAATTGTTCCAAGTATTGTGCGCGAGGACTGTACTTAATCCACGGCTGTTTGATTTCTTTTTGCGCCATAAAATTGGTTGGGGCAGGGATAGGGTCAAGCCCGGCGCTTCGAAATTCATACAAGGCACGATCCATGTGAGAGGCAGAGGTGACTAACACGAGGTTACTACTGCCTACGACAGATGCGGCTTGATAGGCTTCTTCCCATGTATCTTTGGCGGTTTCAAGTAACAGAATACTGTTCTTATTAACGCCCAGTGCCATGGCCACTCTCGCCAACATTCTGGCGTGGCTCACTTCATATCCGTGATCATAACCAGATAAAATCAGTTTGGAGGTTGGATACATCCGATGGATGCGTATACCTTCAGCCAAGCGCATCAGCGCGGTACGTGATAGCTCGGAGGTGGGAGGCAATGCGTCATCAACTACATGACTATTGCCTAACACCATGACGAAATCCACGGGTTTATCCGTGGGGAGAAAGGCGGGATATTGACGTTCCAGCGGCCGAAGCAGTCCAGAGGCGACGGGTTGGAAAGACGCGAGAAAGATACCTAAAAATGCCCCTAAGATAACAAATGATGCCAGCTTTTTACGCTGAGAGAACCAAAGCAGGCATAGCCCGAAAAGACCCAACAACAACAGCGCGGGCAAGGGCATTATCAAGGTTGAGATCAGTTTTTTTAATTCAAACATGCAATGTCGCCCGAAATATAGTATGTGATCTCTCTTCGCAAATGCTCGACTTAGCGCGACAGGAGATTGAACAACAAGGCTTACTCTCGCAGTATCAGCTGGTTCACGCCCCCGTGCAAGCGATCGGCGAACATTTGACCACTGCACCGGATGTGATTTTGTTTCACGCGGTGATGGAATGGCTAGAGCATCCAGAACAGGTGCTAAAGACGTTATTGACGTTGCTAAAGCCCGGCGGTTTCGCATCGGTGATGTTTTATAACCAGACCGGCTTACTCTTTAAGAATTTAGTGTGCGGCAATTTAAGTCATGTTCAGGCGGGGATGCCGCACCGAAAACGCTTCAAACTGCAGCCGACGAAAGGCTTAATGCCTAACGACGTGTATCAATGGATCACGCAAGCAGGATGCGAGATTAAGGGCAAAACCGGAGTGCGCACGTTTCATGATTACATGCGAGATACCCGCACCGGTGACTTTACCTTTGAACAAGTAGTGGCGCTAGAACAGCAGCTATGCCGCGAAGAACCCTTTGTGTCGCTAGGACGTTACATTCACGTCTGGGCACAGAAGGCAGAATAAGATGAGAAATGATGAAAACAACAAGGACAACGGATGAGTGATCAGGCCCAATCAACCCTGACGCGGGCAGACGACGCTCAGACAGTGCCCGAATTGGTCAACTGGGTGAAGCAAGGTGGCTTTTCACTTAACTTGCCGCCGGAGCGATTGGCGTTTTTATTGGCCATTACGGTAATGAGCCAAGAACGTTTCGAAGATGAACTAAGCGAAGGTGAATTGATTGATGCCTTCCGCATCGTGAGCGAACAGTTTGCCGCGTCGGGTGATAGCTCTGCGGGGAACCTTGCCTTTCGCGCCAACAACGCCATCAATGAAATGGTACAAGCCCGTTTGCTGAGCCGGTTTACGAGTGAAATGACCGAGGGCGATAGCATTTATCGCTTAACGCCGTTGGCGATGGGCATTGCAGATTATTATGCGCGCCACCGCGAGTATTCAGCATTGAAGTTGTCGGTGCAATTATCGATGGTGGCTGATGAAATTGAAAAAGCCCGCAGTGCAGCGATGCAAGACGGCGATGCGAAGTTTTGGCGCCACAACGTATATGGCGTGTTGAAATACTCGGTAGCCGAAATTTTTGATCGCATCGACCTCAATCAGCGCGTGATGGACGAGCAGCAACAGCAAGTGAAAGATGATATTGCTGCGCTGCTGACGCAAGATTGGCAGGCTGCGATCGCTAACTGTGAATATTTGCTCAATGAAACCTCGAGCACGCTGCGCGAGTTGCAAGACACCTTGCAAGCCGCGGGAGATAACTTACAAAGCCAATTGCTCGAGATTCAAGAAGTGGTGCGCTCGCGTGATGACCTCGATTTCGTGGATGCGATGGTTTACAGCCTGCAAATGAAACTCGACCGGATCATCAACTGGGGGCAGCAAGCGATTGACTTGTGGATCGGCTACGACCGTCATGTGCACAAGTTTATTCGTACCGCCATCGACATGGATAAAAACCGCGCATTCAGCCAGCGCTTACGTCAATCGGTGAGTGACTTTTTCGATGCGCCTTGGTTTTTGACCTATGCCGATGCAGAGCGACTTCGTGACACCCGTGATGAAGCCTTAGTGCTACGTGACGATGAAGTAACGGGAGAAATGCCTGCAGAGGTTGAATTTGAAGAGCTGACGGTGGTGGATGATGCGTTATCACGTCAAGTCTCTGAGATGCTGCAGCGTCACCGTCAAACCGGTCAAGCCATCAACTTAGGCGACGTCCTGAAATCTTATCTGGCCGAGCACCCGCAAGCCCGCCACTTTGATCTCGCGCGTTTGGTGATTAACCAAGCGGTTCGGATGGGCTATTCCCAGTCCGACTTTAACGCGATCCAGCCTGACTGGCAGGCCATTAATGACTTTGGAGCCAAGGTACAAGCGAATGTCATCGATAAATACTGAAATGCCAATGCCTGAAGGGTTAGCAAAAGCGATCGCTAATCCACTGTTTCCGGCGTTGGATAGTGCTTTGCGTGCTGGCCGCCATATTGCCAGTGAAGATTTGGATAACCATGCGTTGTTGGTTGAGTTTGAGCAAGAACTGAATCTTTTTTACCAGCGCTACAACGCAGAATTAGTGCGTGCCCCAGAAGGGTTCTTTTACCTGCGTCCTCGCTCAACCAGCCTGATACGCCGCAGTGTTCTGTCTGAGCTAGATATGCTGGTGGGCAAAGTCTTGTGTTTTCTTTATCTCAGCCCAGAGCGACTGGCGCAAGAAGGGATTTTCACCACCCAAGAGCTCTTCGACGAACTGATGGCGCTTGCCGATGAGAAAAAGCTGATGAAGCTGGTCACACATCGCGCCAGCGGCTCTGACTTAGATCGTGACAAACTGTTCGACAAAGTCAAAACCTCACTGCGCCGTCTGCGCCGATTAGGCATGATCATTCCAATTGGTGAAGGGCACAAGTTCCGTGTCAGCGAAGCTACGTTCCGTTTTGGCGCCGATGTGCGCACTGGAGAAGACATGCAGGATGCACAATTGCGCCTTATCCGCGATGGTGAAGCGGTAGTGCATACCCAAGAGCATATCCAATCCAGCTTTTTGGACGACGATCTGCATGAAGAGGATTCGTCTACCCAATCCGAACCAACTGAGGAACAGACAGCATGAGCCAACGCGGTAAATATCAATCACTCACCATGGTGAACTGGAACGGCTTTTTTGCTCGAACCTTTGATATCGATACCTTGGTGACCACGCTTTCTGGTGGTAACGGTGCCGGTAAATCAACCACGATGGCGGCGTTTATCACGTCTTTGATTCCCGACCAAACCTTGCTTCACTTCCGAAATACCACGGAAGCGGGCAGCTCGAGTGCCTCACGAGACAAAGGGCTACACGGTAAGTTGCAGCCGGGGTCGTGTTATGCCGCGCTGGATGTGGTGAATTCCCGTCAGCAACGAGTGTTATTTGCGGTACGTTTGCAGCAAGTCGCAGGGCGAGACAAAAAAGTCGATATTAAACCTTTCGTCATTCAAGGGTTGCCCTCACACGTGACCCCGACTGAAGTATTGGTAGAAACACTGGCTAATGGGCAGGCTCGTGTTCGTCAATTAAATGAAGTGAAAGAGGCAGCCGGAGGCTATGAGACCGCGCATTTCAAGGCGTTTAACTCGGTCACCGACTATCACGCCCAGATGTTTGAGTTTGGCGTACTGCCGAAAAAGCTGCGCACTCAGCAAGATCGCGGTAAATACTATCGTTTGATTGAAGCGTCCTTGTACGGCGGGATCTCAAGTGCCATCACCAAATCGTTACGCGATTATTTGTTGCCGCAAAACGGTGGCGTGAAAAAAGCGTTCCAAGATATGGAAGTCGCTTTAAAAGAGAACCGGATGACGCTGGAAGCGATTAAACTGACCCAGCGTGATCGGGATTTGTTCAAGCACTTGATCACCGAAGCAACGCACTATGTCGCCTCAGACTACATGCGCCATGCCAACGAACGACGCAGCAAATTAGAACAAGCCTTGTCGTTGCGTGCCGAGTTGGGCAGTGCACAAGCGGAATTGCAGCAAAAGCAAGCGCAAGCACACGCGATGCAAGAAGAGCTGGATGAGTTGGAAGCGGGCCAAGATCACTTGGAACAAGACCACCAAGCGGCATCGGATCATTTGCAGTTAGTGCAATCTGCGTTACGTCAGCAAGAAAAAATCCAACGCTATGAAGAAGACTTACTTGAATTGAGTGAGCGCCTTGAAGAACAAATCATGGTGGTGGAAGAGGCGGCTGAGCAATTAGCTGAGGCCGAACTACGAGCGGCGCAAAGCGAAGAAGAAGTTGATAGCCTAAAAAGCCAATTGGCCGATTATCAACAGGCATTGAACACGCAACAGACGCGTTCTTTGCAATACCAGCAAGCGGTGAATGCGCTGGAAAAAGCCCGTGTGCTGACCGGCGATGAAGAGCTACTGGCTGATGATGCCAGTGCTCGGTTGCAGACACTTAAAGCCGAAGAAGCGCAGCAAACCGATACCGTGCTGTCCCTGAAGCACAAACGTGACCTTGCTTCTGCGACGGCGAGCCAATTTGATCATGCGTTTACGTTATTACGTCGCATTGAGCCGGATGCGCTGCGCGAGAAAGCCGGAACGCAAGCGAAGTATTGGGTGGAACAAGGCCGCGAGCGTCGTTATTTAGCCGATAGCCTGAATCAACTACAGTATGAGCAGCGCGAGCTGTTGCAACGTCAGCAGCACCGTGATCAAGCACAATCACTGGTGAGTCAATATCAGGATGTAACCCACGAAACACTGACCAACGCGGATGCGGTCGAGCAGGCGGTAGCATTGCAGCAAGCGACGCGTGATGAGTTGCAGCTAGCCCGCGAGCAACAGGCCGAGCAGGTTCGCGAGCATCAACGCCAAGATGATGCACTGGCAAACGAAATTCGTGTGTTAGAGGGACAAGCACCTGCATGGATAGCCGCCAACGACGCACTGACCAAGCTCATTGAGCAGAGTGGTCAAGCATTGCACGATCGCCAAGCGGTGATGGCGGCGATGCATGAGACGCATGAGCAAGTGCGTGAACGTACCCAAGCGCGCGATCAATTAGCGGCGCAAAAAACCAAGGTCGAGCGAGCGATCGAGCAGCTTGCCCAGCCAGGTGGCAGTGATGATGCTCAGTTGCAAGCGCTGGCGGATACCTTAGGGGGTACCTTGCTCTCTGAGATTTATGACGACATCACCCTGGATGATGCGCCTTATTTCAGTGCGCTGTATGGTCCGGCTCGTCACGCGATAGTGGTCCCTGACTTAAAAGGCGTGAAAGCAAAACTGGCTGATTTAGAGGATTGCCCAGACGATCTGTATGTCATCGAAGGTGATGCTGACGCGTTTGACGACAGCGTGTTTGATGCTGAGGAACTCTCTGGCGCGGTGTGTGTACACCTCAATGATCGTCAAATGCGTTATTCGCGCTTCCCTGAAACGCCTTTGTTTGGTCGCGCAGCGCGTGAGTACCGTCTTGAAGCGTTACGCGAGCAACGCGAAGCCTTGGTCGAAGACTACGCCAAAGCATCTTTTGATGTGCAAAAACAACAGCGTTTGTCTCAGGCATTTAGCCATTTTATTGCCGAGCATTTAACGGTTGCTTTTGAGGCGGATCCCGAATTAGCCATCAAGCAACGCCGTGATAAGCGCTCGGCTATTCAGCGTCAATTGGCAGACGCCAAAGCGCAACAGCAACAAACGGACGAGGCAATCAAACGGACTCAGCACGCGCTGCAGATCCTCGACAAACTCCGTTATTGCGCTGGCGCGCTGGCTGAGAGCGATCTGGACAGTCAAATCGATGCGATGCAACAGCGGGTTGAAGCGGCAAAGCAGGCTAGTGCCTTTATCAAGCAGCACGGTGACACCCTCACCGAGTTGGAAGCGCGACTCTCGACGTTGGATGCTGATCCTGAGCAGTTTGATAAGCTTGAGCAGGCATACCAAGATGCAGACGCGCAGCTGCAACAGATTAAGCAGCAAGTGTTTGCGATCGCCGATTTAGCCGAGCGTCGTCCGCACTTTGCCTATCAAGATGCGGCAGATATGCTCACGCAAAGCAGTGAGTTGAATGAGCAACTGAAAAGCAAGCTGAAAACCGCGGAGCAAGTGCGGCAGCGTGAGCGCGAGGCACTAAAAAATATTCAGCAACAGACGAATCAATACCATCAGGTATTGGCGTCACTGAAAAGCTCGCACCAGGCGAAACAAGAAACCGTCGCCGAATTTAAACGTGAGTTAGCTGAGTTGGGCGTTCAGGCCGACGATGATGCGATGGAACGTGCTCGTGTCCGCCGGGACACCTTACATGAACAGGTGCACCAAGCGCGTCAGCGCCATAGTCAGCTTTCACGCGGTATTACTTCGCTGGATATGGAAGTGAAATCGCTGACTAAAGGCCTGCGTAAATCATTGAAGCAATATCAAGACTTGCGCACATTTGTGGTGAATGCGAAAGCAGGCTGGTGCACGGTGATGCGTATTGCGCGTGATAACGGCGTGGAAAAACAGCTGCATCGCCGCGAAATGGCCTATATGTCGGCTGATGAATTGCGTTCGTTGTCGGATAAATCACTGGGCGCGTTGCGTTTGGCAGTCGCCGACAATGAAACCTTACGTGACGCACTGCGTGCATCGGAAGACATTGGTCGTCCTGAACGCAAGGTACTCTTTTATGTCGCGGTTTATCAGCACTTACGCGAGCGTATTCGCCACGACATTATTCGCACCGATGATCCTGTCGAAGCAATTGAAGAGATGGAAGTTGAACTCGCGCGCTTGACCGAAGAGCTGACGCAACGGGAAAAACGTTTGGCGATAAGCTCAGAGTCGGTGGCGAACATCATTCGTAAAACCATTCAGCGAGAGCAAAACCGTATCCGCATGCTTAACCAAGGCCTACAGAATATTGGCTTTGGTCAGGTAAAAGGGGTGCGTTTGAATGTGTCGATTCGCGAGACGCATGCACAACTCTTAGCGGGCTTGGCTGAGAATGCTGAGCAACATCAAGACTTGTTTGGCAATCACAACCTCACCTTCTCGGAAGCGATGGCGAAGCTGTTCCAGCGCCTCAACCCGCATATTGAGTTGGGCCAACGTTCGCCACAGGTGTTGGGAGAAGAGCTCCTTGATTATCGCAATTACCTAGAATTAGGCATTGAGGTTAACCGTGGTACGGATGGCTGGTTGCAGGCCGAGTCGGGCGCGTTATCGACCGGTGAAGCAATCGGTACGGGTCAAGCTATCTTGCTGATGGTGGTGCAAAGCTGGGAAGAAGAATCACGCCGTTTGCGCGGTAAAGATGTGATCCCATGTCGTCTGCTGTTCTTGGACGAGGCAGCGCGCCTAGATGCTAAATCCATTTCGACGTTGTTTGAGCTATGTCACCGCCTTGATATGCAGCTTTTGATTGCGGCACCGGAAAACATCAGTCCTGAGCAAGGCACGACGTACAAGCTAGTGCGTAAGATCTTCAACGATCGGGAGCATGTGCATGTGGTTGGATTGCGCGGTTTCGGTGAAGAAAAGCGCCGAGAGTTAGCGCAAGAACCCGTCCTCGGCTAGAGGCAAGACTGAAAAACAACAGGGCCAGCGAATGCTGGCCTTTTTTTGTGGCGTTAAGATTAGGTTTTAAAGTGGCTGATGGTATTTTCTAAGGTGGTCGCCTGCTCACTTAACTGCGTCACTGTTTCCTCAGTACTGCGGGTGCGCTCTGAGACGCGATCGGCCGATTGCGCCATGGTATTAACGTTTTGACTGATTTCATCGGTCACTTGAGTCTGTTGATTAGCGGCGGTGGCGATCTGCATATTCATCTCGTTGATACGCTCAATCATCTCTGTGATTTGGCTGAGTTTATTATTGTTTTCTGTACAGTTCTCAACGCTTTCAAGCACAGCACTGTTCGCCTGTTCGATGCCCGACGCCGCTTTGCGTGTTTCGAGTTGAAGTGCTTCGACTTTTTTACGGATTTCTTCCGTCGAGTCTTGCGTGCGTGTTGCCAGTGAGCGCACTTCATCCGCAACCACCGCAAATCCGCGTCCTTGCTCGCCGGCACGCGCGGCTTCAATCGCCGCATTCAGTGCCAGCAAGTTGGTTTGCTCTGCAATCTCTTGGATGACATCAAGCACCGAGCCAATGGACTCACTTTCTTGCGACAGCTGCTCCATAGACTGCGTGGCATTAGACATATCGTTTTGAAGTTGCTGCATCCTCGCGACGAGATTATCGCCAATTTGGCTTCCCTCTTGAGCAGATAGGGTGATGTTATCTGAGGCTTCAGAGGCATTACTCGCATGCTCAGAGACTTCGCTAATCGAGGCCGCCATTTGTGTAGCAGCTGTCGCGACTTGGCTTGAGTTGCGTGCCTGCTCATCAATTTGACCACGCATATCGACAATATCGGTGCTGATATCTTTTGAGGATTGCAGTAGTAATGAAGACGCACTGTGGGTCTGCTGGATGACGTCTCTGAAGCTAGCAAACATACCATTGAGGCTATTGCTCAGCTGTGAAAGCTCGTTTTTACCTTTGAGCTCAAGTTGAATGGTTAAATCCTTATTGGCTGCAATGTGTTGAATTTTATCAGCAAGGGCAAGAATGGGGGCGCCGATACTGCGGCCGAGGTAGAACGCGGCAATCGATGCAACCACGGCCAAGCCCAGTGCGGTTAGTAATGTCGAGTAGAGGATATCATCGCTAATCTGCGCGATAGCACTCAAGGCTTCGGACGTATCTTGCTGGCTCACGACAGCCCAAGTGATGCCATACACCTCTAGCGGTGAATAGATGGCGATAACCTCATTGCCGCGATAGCCCATCTGGGTCATGAGCCCTTGCTGACCCGTTAATGCTTTTGATGCGGCTTCACTGTCGATGGGTTGCTTACCAGCCGCACTATTCTGGTAGTCAATTTTGTGGATCGTTGCTTCATTTATGCCCATCGCCTGCAGCCGGCTAAGATAGGCGTCTTTGTCATCGGTTAGCAGACGTGGCTCAGAACGCAGACGCTTGTCAGGACCCACGAGAAATAGCTCGCCTGTTTTGCCCATGCCTGATTCAGCCCATTTATCATTGTTGCTAATAATTTGGCTGATGCGCTCAATCGGCATCTGGAAAATTAAGGCGCCGATTTGTTTATCATTTTTATACACAGGGCTGGCGATAAATGAGGCAGGGCTGTCGTAAGACGGGTAGTAGGAGGCAAAGTCGACAAATCCCAGCTCGCCTTTTGGCGCTTGGCGCACTTTTTTATACGCTTGTGCGWTGCCACTCGATGCGTAGGGACCATTGAGTAAATTAGTGGCGTAAWCAAGCTCTTTATACACGCTGTAAACAATATTGCCTTGATTATCAATCAGAAATATATCGTAATAACCAAAGGTTTTTAAATAGTGCTGAAAGTTAGGATGAAATACGGCATGAATTTCGCTGTAGACTGACCCATCATTTGCGTTTGCTAATGTATCTTTACTCCCCAGTGGGTGCGTGTTTTCACTAATATAACTTTGCTGAAGGCGCTTTGCGGTTTCAGTCAATTGATTGTATTTTTCTAATGCGTTGGTTCTCTCGTCATTAATGTTTTGATATTGATTAGAAAACTGTTCTGTATAATATCGCTTTAGCGCGGTTTCTTTCTGAGGCGATGTGGAGATTTCATCATTAATACTTTGAAATGCATAAGAAAACTGTGCCAATGCATCTTCCGTCATCGTTGAATTAGCCAGAGTTTTTATTTGATTACCAATCAGTTGGAAATAGTTACTTATCTCCGATTTTTTGGCTTCTTTGATCGCGGTGAGTTGGTCACTCACTTTCGCAGTGAGTGATTGAGAAGACAGTGAAATGGTTCTTGTCGCAAGAATGGTAGCAACAATAATGACACAACTTAATGAGGCAACCACAATGGCGAGAGTTATTTTTTTACTGACTTTCATTTTTGACACTCCACGTACTGCTTTAAGCAAAAGATAGATACCAGAGTGTCAATGTGCACAGAAATAGATGCCCGATACGTGTATTTTTAATGTCGTGTATAATTAGATCGACATATTCTAAAATAGACAGACAAAAAGTGACGTACGCTGTCACTTTTTGTCCAAAGAGCGTGATTAGTGGGTCGCTTCCGTCGTGAAGTGATCAATGGTGTTTGCTAAGCGTTGAGAACGTTGCCCTAAATTCRCCACGGTATCTGCCGTATCTTGGTTTTTTTGTGACACCGATTCGGCAGACTGAGCGATGTCGGTAATGCTCTCGCTAATTTCCTGTGTTACCTGAGTTTGTTGTTGCGTTGCGGTGGCAATATGTGACGTCATCTCATTAATTTCAGTCACCATATTAGCGATATCAATTAGCGCAGCATTGTTTTGCTGACAGTAATTCACACATTGTTCGACGGTTTGATTTGTCGCATCCATGTCGTTCACCGCAGATTGCGTTTCTTGACGCAACGCAGCAATTTTTTCACGAATACTTTCTGTGGATTCTTGGGTGCGATTGGCGAGCGTACGTACTTCTTCAGCCACGACACTGAAACCACGTCCCTGTTCGCCAGCGCGTGCCGCTTCAATAGCTGCATTAAGTGCGAGCAAATTAGTTTGTTCTGCGACTGCTTGGATCACATCTAACACGGTACCGATTTCTTCACTCTGTTGCGATAGTCGTCCCATGGTTGCGGTGGCGGCGCTCATGCTGGTAGACAGGGTGCGGATTTGGCTAACTAAGTCATCACCAATTTGGGTACCGTGATGCACGGCTTGCGTTATATCATCGGAAGCCGCTGAGGCTTTATCGGCATACTGAGCCACATCAGTCACGGAACTGGCCATCTCCGTTGCCGCGGAGGCCACTTGGTGCGTGTGTCTGACCTGTCCGTTCACACTGTCACGCATCGATACCATGTCGTGATCAATATCATCGGAGGCTTTACCCAATAGGTTTGAAGCTTGGCTGGCTTCTTGAATCACCTGTTGGAAACTGGCAAACATGGCGTTGAGTGATTGCCCGAGTCGCGCAGTTTCGTCGTTGCCTTTGTCAGGTAGCCGTTGAGTAAGATCTTTGTTTTCGGCAATGGTTTTGATGCGTGTGGTAATCGCCATCAGTGGCTTGGCAATACTCCCGCCGAGCACATAGCCGACAATGATAGTCATCACAATCAATAAAGATGATGTGACCACCGTGGCTGTCAATATCGTGGTCTCCATGGTACTGACTTGCGCCAACGCCTCATCTTGATTGATTTGATTGACCAACGCCCAGCGCGTGCCAAACACTTCTATCGGGGCGTAGGCGGTGTATACGCTATCGCCGGTATAACTGGTTTCTTGGAGAGTGCCTGATTGACCGTTCAGTGCTCGTGTCACGCTTTGGCTTTCAATGGGTTGTTGACCGGCGGCTGTCTCGGTGAATGCAATCCGTCTAAGCAGCTCGGGCTTTACGCCATTTTGGGTAAGTTGCTGAAGGTATTGATCCTTGTTTGCTTGTAAGTAACGAGATTCAGTGCGCAGCACATTATCTGGGCCGACTAAGAACATTTCTCCGGTTTGACCAAAGCCTGCGGATTGCCAATGGCCTTGTGCGCTAATGACACCACTGAGACGTTGAATGGGTAGCTTAAAGATCAGCACACCGACGGTTTCGTCCTTTGCAATAACCGGGGTGGCGATAAAAGAGGCGGGCTCGTCATAGCTAGGAAAATAAGGGCGATAATCGATGAAGCTAATCTGGCCTGCATTCGCATCGATGGCAGCTAAAAATGCATCACCCATTCCACTTGTCGCATAGGGACCGGCAAAAAGACTGGTTCCGAAATCAATTTCTTTGGCGACCGAGTACACAATGCGTCCGTTTGCATCAACGAGTAAAATATCTTGATACCCAAAGGTCTCGGCATAACGTTGATAATTGGGATGATAGTGTTGATGAACTTGGTCGTAGGTTGAACCGTCTTGGGTCGCGATCAGTTTATCTTTCTCACCGAGAGGATGCGGACTACCGCTGATATAGGCTTGCTGCAACGTGCGAGTTGCCGGCGCCAGTGCTGCAAGATTTGAGCGAGCATTGGCATTGGTATCATTGTGTGCTTTGTAGACCTGACCAAAGGTTTCGGTGTAGTAGTCTTGTAAGGCACGGCGAGAAGCGCGGTCGGTACGCACTTCACGATCATACAGCTGGTATGCTTGGCTAAATGCGTCTATGGCTTCTTCGGTCATTGTAGAATCGGCCAGTGCGGTGAGTTGTTGGCCGATAAAATCAAAATAGCTAGCTAACTCTGAGTGTTTGGCCTCTCGCACGGCTTTGAGCTGATTGGTGGCTTGCGTGCGCATTTCATTGCCGAAAAGCAGGGTAGTGCGGTGTGCCAATACCGCGGCGGTGGCGAGAATGCAGAGTATACAAACAGCGATAATGGCTGCAGATACCTTGGTACGAACTTTCATACTACTGGACTCCTGAGACGTCGTTATCCCGGCGTAAAAAGACACCTTGCTGCGACAAGGTGGGAGAGGCTTATTCGATGAAGAAAATCACTTAACGGGTGAGATCACATTCCAGCATGGCGACACTGTGCAGTTTTCCAAACTTTTCACCCACATCACTGAGCTGACCGACTTGTTGAAAGCCATAGCGGCGATGTAGCGCCAACGACGCAGGGTTAGGCAAAGTGATCAAAGAGTAGGCGCGGCGCAGGCCTTGTTGACGCATGCCATTGAGTAGCGTTTGCATCAGTTGAGAACCAATGCCTTGCCCACCTGCATCGTGAGCGACATAAATCGTGATTTCTGAGGAAATAAGATAGGCTTGTTTGGGATTAAAGGTGGTGTTGTATGCAAAACCGACAAGTTTGTTGTTTTGCTCCGCGACCCATGCCTGATAGCGAGATGACGCATCAAACTGAGCAAACCAACGTTCACGCTCGACCGTTTGCCAAGGCACCAGATCAAAGGTAATCGCGGTTTGCGAAATGTAATAGTTATAAATGGTGTTGATCGCGTCACAATCACGCAACTCCATGCGTCGAATAAGCATTTTCGCTTCCTTTTTGCGTTTTTTGCGCGAAATAAGATACCGACCTTCTTTCCGTTTGCCAAGTGTTGATGATAATTTGCTCATCGTTTGGGGGAGGAGTGAACACAGCCAACCACCAAGGTGACTGGGTCGGGGAATAGACGAGAAAAGATTGTAGATTTATCTGGTTCGGATTAGCATGAAACTCTCACTTCTCGACATTAAGGACGTGTTTTGTCTGAGTTAACTGCAACTTCTATTTCGCCCGTCGGTCCGTATTTTTCGCCTTTGGTTCAGGGCTATTGGCGCCTTGATGACTGGCAAATGACGCCACAACAACGCCTTAGCTTTCTTAAAGCGCATATCGACCTTGGTATTACTACGGTGGATCACGCGGACATTTACGGTGATTATCGCTGTGAGTCCTTATTTGGTCAGGCTCTCAAGCTCGATCCGAGTGTCCGTCAGAAAATTCAAGTGGTCTCGAAGTGTGACATTAAATTGGTCAGTGAAGCGGCGCCAACCCGCAAAATTAACCACTATGACACCAGCTATCGTCATATTATTCAGTCTGTTGATAACTCATTGTCGCGTTTAGGCGTTGAGCGTCTAGATGTACTCTTGCTGCATCGTCCGGATGCGTTGATGGACGCAGATGAAGTGGCAGAAGCTTTCACCACACTGCGTCATCACGGCAAAGTGAAGCACTTAGGGGTGTCGAACTTTTCCCCATCGCAGTTTGACTTGCTGCAATCGCGACTCGATGAGTCGTTAGTGACCAACCAAGTCGAAATCAACCCACTGCGCTTTGATGTGATTCATGATGGTACGCTTGATCAGTTGCAACGTTTGCGGATTAAGCCGATGGCGTGGTCGTGCCTTGCCGGCGGTGAGCTATTTAATGGTGAAAGTGCGCAGGCGACGCGGGTAAGAGAAACCTTACAAGTGATTGCGGATGAGTTGGGTGCAACCATCGACCAAGTGATTTACGCGTGGGTGATGCGTTTGCCGTCAGCACCGCTCCCCATTATTGGCTCAGGGAATATTGAACGCGTGAAATCAGCGATCAATGCGCGCTCATTAACCTTAAGTCGTGAACAATGGTACCGTATTTGGGTCGCCTCAAAAGGGCATAATGTGCCTTAGGCGCAGCGGCGAATAGCCAAATAGAGTAGCAAATAGGGCGGCCATGGTGCCGTCTTTTTTATCACCGTAATAGGTGAAATCAGCGATAGTGTGGGGAAGTATGAATGGCGACGAGAGCGATGATCCTTTGCTTTCATGACGCCATAACTGGCAGGTTGCCCGGTGGAGACGTCCTGTTACCTGCCGGGTCGCGACTATTTTTTAGCTTGAAGTTGCGCGTTGTGTGATGTGAGCGCAGACACCTCAAGAAGTGGGGCGGCGTCAATATCGTCAGCATTCATCATCGATGACACACGCTGGACTGACGAGAGCAATAATGACTGTTCCCACTCTTCCAAGTTTTGGAAGCGAGAAATAAAGCTTTCTTGCAAAGGTTTCGGCGCTTGCTCGAGTGCCGCTTCACCTTGCTCGGTTAAATGCGCGTGGACTTTACGCTTATCCAGCTCACTGCGCACCCGCACAATCAATCCGCGCTTTTCTAAGCGATCAAGGATCGTGGTTGCAGTGGCTTGGCTCATGTTGGTGTGCGTGGACAGTTTTCGAATGGTCACTTGACCTAATTCTTTGATAGCACGCATTAAAACCAGCTGTGGACCCGTAATGCCAGAGACTTTGTTGAGTTTGCGTGAGTGCAGGTCAATCGCTCGGATGATTTGCCGCAGCGCGACCAGGACTTCTTCGTGTTTTTCCATTCATTAACCTCCACCAGTAAAACAGCGAGCGAAACTTACAATACAAGCAGATGTAGTGCAAAGATATTTAGAGAAAAAACGATGATTTACGGTTTTTTTCTCTGCGAAATAACTCGCCGTCTTTCAGTATATTATAATCGTTAGAGTTCAAATTAAATCTAATTTATTGTTATTTTTAGCTCTTTCAGTGACACAGTGCAAAAAGCACTACTTTGTCACAAACTTTCCTGCCAAACAGGTCCGATCAGCGTTGCAACTCGTTGTATTCAACACTAAGCATAATGGGTCGATCACATAAAGAGAAATAACGCAAATTGATTGTTGCATTCAGTTACACATTGCTTAAAATCGCTTGCCAATAAAAGAGAATGGTTCTCATAACCATTTGAATCTCACTAGCGAAGGATAAAGGTATTATGGAACTGACCCCTTTTAAGCGTAATCTTATCGCGCTTTCCCTTTTTGCGGCACCTTTAGGTGCACAGGCAGCGACCCAGCAGGATGTTGTTGAGCATTACGCTGACGTTGCTCATGCGGTATTTGCTGATTCACACACAACAGCTATCGCGTTAGAGCAGGCCATCGATGCGTTTGTTGCTAAACCTTCTGAACAAACTCTTCAAGCAGCAAAAAAAGCATGGCTCGATGCGCGTGTACCTTACCAACAATCGGAAGTTTTCCGTTTTGGTAACGCTATTGTCGACGATTGGGAAGGGCAACTCAATGCTTGGCCACTCGATGAAGGCCTGATTGATTATGTTGCTGATGGATATCAAGCGGAATTAGGTAATGCGGGCGCAACGGCCAATATTATTGCTAACCAGTCCATTCAAATTGGTGCCACTAAGCTCGACGTTGCTGAGATCACACCTGACTTGCTGGCAAGTTTGAATGAAGTGGGTGGGTCAGAAGCCAATGTGGCGTCTGGATATCACGCGATTGAGTTTTTGCTGTGGGGACAAGATTTACATGGCACCCAAGCAGGCGCCGGTGAGCGTCCTTACACCGACTTTGCCTACGGTGAAGCGTGTACGCACGGAAACTGCGACCGTCGTCGTGACTATCTGAAAGCGGCGGCCGATCTGTTGGTCGATGATTTAGCGTGGATGCGCGACCAATGGGCGGAAGGAAACAAAGACAACTATCGTGCGACCTTACTGGCGGACTCGAGTGAAAATGGCTTGCGTAAAATGCTGTTTGGTATGGGATCACTGTCTTTGGGTGAGCTTGCCGGTGAGCGCATGAAAGTGGCACTGGAAGCGAACTCAACTGAAGATGAGCATGATTGCTTCTCAGACAACACACACAACTCGCACTTTTACAACGAGCAAGGGATTTACAATGTTCTGACGGGCTCCTATCAGCGTGTGGATGGTAGTGAACTGTCTGGCCCTTCGATTTTGGATCTGGTTGCGGAAAAAGACCCACAAGCGGCAAAAGAGATCAAAGCGAGCTTTGACAAAGCCCACCAACAAGTCAAAACCTTGGTTGTGTCGGCTGAGCAAAACAACGTGCATTTTGACCAGTTGATTGCCGCGGGCAACACCGAGGGTAATGCGTTGGTTAATCAATCAATTTTTGCGCTGGTTGATCAAACCAAGCACATTGAACGTGCCGCCAAACTGATTGGTATTGATAACCTCAACCCAGATACCGCGGATCACCAATTCTAATTTAGCCGCGAAAGACAAGCCCCGTTCAGCGGGGCTTTTTGCTTTGTCAGGATACACTATGAAGCCCTATGTCATTGCTTATCTCAGTGCAGCGTGTATAAGCGCGTTGTACCTTCCTTCCAGCCTTGCATTTGAACGCACCTCGGGTGGCAGTACCACTGTTATCAAAGAAGGGCAGAATGCCTTTTCACAGCCAGCCGCTAACCTACCGATGAGTGAGCGCATCGATTTTAGCGTCGGCAATAGTTTTTTTCGTAACCCTTGGGTAAGTTCGCCAGCATCTACGGATGCGCGAGATGGACTGGGACCTTTATTCAATACCAATGGTTGCCAAAACTGTCACATTAAAGATGGTCGTGGTCATCCGCCCCAGGCGGGGGATATTAACGCGGTTTCGATGTTAGTGCGGCTAAGCGTACCGGCGTTGAGTGACGCGGAAAAACAAAAGCTGATCCAGTACGGCAATATTCCCGAGCCAAATTACGGTGGCCAGTTACAAGACTTCGCGCTGCCGGGCGCCAAACCAGAAGGAAAAGTGACACTCTCCTACCAGCCAGTAACGGTCACATTCGAAGACGGAGAATCGGTGACACTGCGCAAGCCTAACATTGCGATCACCGATTTAAACTACGGGCCTATGGCTGAGAATGTGCAGATGTCTGCACGCATTGCGCCGCCCATGATTGGACTGGGACTGCTTGAGTCGATTGCCGCAGAGGATATCTACGCGCTGGCCGACCCCAGTGATGATAATGGCGATGGGATTTCAGGACGGGCAAACCAAGTCTGGGACGTCGAACAAGGGCGTACCGCACTGGGTCGCTTTGGCTGGAAAGCCGGTTTGCCAACTGTTAAGCAACAAAATGCAGCGGCCTTTAACGGTGATGTCGGCCTCACGACCTCCATGTTCCCGCATCACAATTGCATGTCTTCGCAATCCGTTTGTGAGGATATGCCAAATGGAGGAACGCCGGAGGTAAGTGACAATATTCTCTCGTTTGTTACCTTTTATGCCCGCCATCTTGCCGTGCCAGCGCGCCGTAATATGGAAGATCCTAGTGTAAAACAAGGACAGGCGCTGTTCGTTGAAGCGGGCTGCCATGCATGTCATGTCCCGACTTTTACCACCCAAAAGCGGCCTGACTTACCGGCATTGAGCGAGCAGACCATTCATCCGTATACGGATTTGCTTTTGCATGACATGGGAGAGGGGCTTGCCGACCACCGCGGCGAGTTTATTGCCAATGGCCGAGAGTGGCGTACTGCCCCGCTTTGGGGAATTGGCTACACCAAAGAAGTTAGCCCAGAAGCAACATACCTTCACGATGGACGCGCGCGTACCCTGATGGAAGCGATTTTATGGCATGATGGTGAAGCCGCGACAGCCAAACAGGCAGTACTAGGCATGTCTAAAACAGAGCGTGATGCATTGGTTGCTTTCTTACGCTCATTATAACGGTATTAACTAACACGATTATTGGAGTCATATCGCATGCGTTTTCGACTCAATGCTGTGGCGGTGCTCTCTGTGAGCGCCACGCTATGGCTAACGGGGTGTTTATCCCAAACCGAGACAGGGCCTAATCATGGCTTGTGGCAGCTGCAAAAACAACGCAGTGAGCATTTTAAACAAACGGCAGCGCAACTTGCCTCAACCACAGCGGCGGTATGTGATGATCGCGCAACTTTGGCAGAGGCTCGTGCGGCATGGCAAACCACTATGGCGGCGTGGATGCCGCTACAAGGGGTAGAAAAGGGATCGGAGCAAGCGCTCGCACAAAGTTGGCGCATTCAATTCTATCCGGATAAGAAAAACACCACCGGACGCAAAATTAATGCGTTGCTTGCTGCGGATAAAACATGGCAAGCGAATGATTTGGCCGAGCAAAGCGTCGCGGTCCAAGGTGTTGGTGCAATGGAATGGCTGCTTTATGACGCCCAAGCGGATATGCGTGATGCCAAACAATGTCAGCTCGCGAAAGCGGTGAGTGGCCGATTATCGCAAACTGCCAGTGCCTTGAATGAGGCTTGGCAGCAAAATCCGTGGCAGGGCATGCCCCCATCGATGGCGATGGCGGAAAAACTTGGTGCATTGAACCACCAGTTAGATTACGTAATGAAGAAGCTTTCAAACCCATTGGGTAAGCCGGGTTTTCCCAACCCGTACCAAGGCGAAGCATGGCGTTCTCGCCATTCGTTAGCGCTATTAGGCGAGAGTATTCAAGCGATGCAGGCGATGTATCATGCTGATGGTGGCATTGAGCAGGCACTGCGCGAGCGTGGTTTTGAAAAGGTTGCAGATCGTGTTAGCGAGCATTGGCAGCTTGCCTATGACAGTGTGCCGACGGACGGTGTGCCGCTGTTTGAGCGGCTTAATAGCGTTGACGGGTATCGCGATATGCTTACGGTGTACAATAACTTGGAATACCTCAAGTTAGTGCTAAATGGGCAGGTCGCGCAAGATTTGGGTATCGTTGTAGGGTTTAATGCCACCGATGGAGACTAGTCTTAAACGTCGCCGTTTGCTTAAAGCGGCCTTAATGGGCGCGGCGCTTCCTTCCGTCGTTAGCTTAGTGACAGGCTGTAGCGAAAAAGAATCGCAAAAGGCCTGCACCTTGCTGGGCTGTGCCTTGAGCACGGATGGCGCTTACGCGGTGGTGGGCGCTGATGATTCCGGCCAGCCGCTGTTTCGTCTGCCGTTACCAGATCGTGGTCATGGTGTCGCAGCCCAGCGTCGTCACGTAGGCAGTTTGGCCGTGGCGTTTGCGCGTCGTCCCGGTGATTTCATGCAGGTTTTTGATTATCAACGTGGAGTGACCTTGTCACAAGTTGATGCCGAGCCGGATCGTTATTTCTATGGCCACGGTGCTATCTCTGACGATGGCCAATGGTTGTATACCACAGAAGGAAAACGCCAAACCAGTGAAGGCGTGATTGGTGTGTATCGCTTGTCATCCGACGGTCAAGTGAGCAAGGTGCGTGAGATCAGTGGTTTTGGTATCGGCCCTCATGAAGTAGCCCTGTACGATGCGCAAACGCTGGTGGTAGGGGTTGGCGGTATGCACACGGATGGCCGCACCGTATTGAACATCAACGAGATGCAGCCTGCGTTAGTCTACCTCGACATTGCCAGTGGTGACGTTGTTGAGCGTGCCGAGTTGGCCAATAAAAAGCTCAGCATTCGGCATCTTATGGTGTCTCATGATGGTTATGTGGCCACCGGCCAACAGTATCACGGTGACGATAATGCTCCGTTGGTAGCGATCCATCGCCGGGGCGAGCCCATGCGACAGCTCACTGCAGAACCAGAGCAGTGGGCGCGATTTAACAATTACGTTGCCAGTATTGCGACCTTAAATGGTTGGATTGTGGCGACCTCTCCGCGAGGAAATTGTTATGGCATCTGGTCACTCGACAGTGGCGAGATGATCGGTCTTCACCCGTTGGTCGATGCGTCCGGAGCGAGTCGCGATGGCGATGTGATCAACCTCAGCTCTGGAGGAGGCAAAATGGTCACGCTGAATACCGCACACACGCCGGATTATCATATGACACCGGTGCGTTGGGATAACCACTGGATAACACTGGTGTAATCTTTCTCGGGTAAAATCAAATATCGGCAGCATCGTTTTGCTGCCGTTTTTTGTGCCATATTCCTGCCGCAAAGCGATCAAAATCAGACTATCATTTTGCTTCTGTCAGGCGAAATTTTGCCATAATTAAAGCATGGAGTAGGAGGTGTGTATGAAAATAAGGCCGGACGCCTATTTGGCTAACCTTCTGATTGTATTCAGCTTAATTTTGTCGCCTGTCCATGCGGCATCGCCTAACAGCAGTAGCAGTGTGCGGTTTTTGACCGAATCAGCCGGACAGTCTTTGTCAGCCGATGAGCATCATAAACGCGCCTATCAGCATGCCCGAGATTGGCTGCAAGCGGCCGCGCCGGATGCCACTGTGCTCGCCTATCCTGATCTACTCACCCGCGACTATCTGGAACACGGATTCGTTTTGCTGTGGGAGCGAGACGATGCGCGCTATGAACTCGAAACACAAGTGAACGTCATTTCACTTGCTGGGATCAGCCCCGAGTTTGAATGGCGAGCATGGCAATTACGCCAGCTTCGCGAGCAAGGCCAAGATTTGGCATACGATGTGTTTGCGACCGATACCCTCTATGCACTCCTCAGCTATCAGGCCGCTATTCCCCAGAAAGGAAAACAATGGTTTTTTGGCGCTCAACATCGCGCGCCACTTCCGGCGCCTGCTTTGCCCGTCCGGGAACAGGTATTTCAGGCTGGGTTAGACCATACGCTTTACGCCTTTTTATACCATCGTCGCCCAGCTAATCAGCAATATCGCGCGTTAGTGACCGAAATTATCCGGCTACAACAAGATGCGAACCAACTTTGGCCAACGGTGGCATTAAACGGATTAGTCAGACCCAATGAGGCGGTAGCGACAACCTTTGCGTTGAATTTGGTAGAAAATCTGCGGCGAGCGATTGATGGGCACAGCGTTCGTTATGGCGGTGACTTGTTGGAGGCCGTGCGCGAATTCCAAGGGCAACATGGACTGACGGTGGATGGCATCATTGGTCCATCGACGGCACGATGGCTAAATCGTGATGCGCAAGACCGCATTCGATTGCTCGCGCTCAATGCTGAGCGGCTTCGCCTATGGCCGGATAATCAGCCGAATCGTATTGTGGTCAATATTCCCGATTACCGGATGACCTTATGGTTTGATGATCAAAGTGTGTTTGAAAGTAAGGTCGTGGTTGGACGCACATCGCGCCGTACACCATTGTTTTCGTCTCGGCTTGATTCGGTGGTGCTTAACCCCAGCTGGAATGTGCCGCAAAGTATTGTGCGACGGGATATTTTGCCAAAGTTAGCGCGCGATGAGTCTTACCTGAGCCAAAACCATTATCGAATTCTGCCTGATTGGCACAGCGATCAAAGCATCGATCCAACCACGATTGACTGGCAGCAAGTGCGGGTTGATGGGTTTCCTTATCGCTTGCAGCAAGCGCCGGGCAAGCTAAATGCCTTGGGACGATTTAAATTTAACACCCCTAATCGTAATGCGATTTATCTGCACGATACGCCGGCACGCAGCTTGTTTAGCAAATCACGCCGCGCGTTTAGCTCCGGCTGCATTCGGGTGGAATATGCCGAGGAACTGGCCAATGTGCTGCTCGATTTGTCAGGGCAACGTTTGACCGACTATCAAACCTATCTGGATGCGACGCAAACCAAGTGGATCAGTTTGCGTCGCCCACTCGCCGTACAAACCATATATCAAACGGCGTGGGTGACGGAAGACGGGCGCGTTGCATTTCGAGATGATGTTTACGCCTATGACACCAAACCTAATCGAGATGTCACGACGCGGGAGCCGAGTTATTTGACTCAGCAGCGACCGCTACAACAAAACGAACATACTCAGTAGTCCTAATAAGCATTCAAAAGCGGGCGGTCTCTGCAAAGACGACGAGGGTCAGCGGCACGAGAGTGTCGCGCCGCTGCATAACGCTGAGGTCTATTCGGTTTGATGGGCCAAATGAGGGGCGATATAGCGCTGATAGCGTTTAGCTTTAAGCTTGGTTAAATCAACGAGGACCAAACCATCAATACAGTCGGCAAAGTCAGGATCGACGCCGAAATCTAAAAACTGCACGCCGCCAGGCTCGCATAACTCACTGTACTGCTTGTACAAAGTCGGGATCCCGACGCCAAGGTGATCCAACAGCATTTTGAGCTGTTTGAGATCCCGCTGATAATCATCGCCACTAAAATGGGCAAGTAATTCACTCTCTTTCGCGGCCGCCAAACGGTAGGGGCGTTTAGAGCGTGCGTAATCACTGTCTCCGGCAAAATAGGTACGGTAGAAAAAGATCAGCAACTCTTTGGCCGCTTGTGGCATGGCGTTGCTGATAGTCACTGGGCCAAATAAATATCGATACTGAGGACGCTGGGCCAACAGGGCACCAATACCAAGCCATAGATAGTCGAGACTGCGCTTGCCCCAATACTTGGGCTGCACAAAACTGCGGCCCAGTTCCAATCCCTGAGCAAGAAAAGGTTGCATACCTTGCTCAAAGTCAAACAAGCTGGCGCTGTAGATCCCCTCTATTCCTTGAGCTGCCACGGTTTTTTGGGTATCACACAGCCGATACGCACCGACAATATCCAGCTCGACCGGATCCCAGAGCACAAGGTGCCAATAATGCTGATCGAATTTATCGAGATCGCGTCGAGCTCCCGTCCCTTCTCCGACAGCGCGAAAGGCGACTTCGCGTAAACGCCCAATTTCTCGCATGATGGGTGAGTCGGCTTGATAGTCGATGAGAAAGATCAACTTACCATCGGGGGTTTCTCCCAGCTTTTCACTGGTTTCTAGCGCACGCTTGAGATCTAACCGCGGTTCAGGAGCGGCAATTGC
Organism: Salinivibrio sp. IB574; assembly: GCF_001996205.1. NCBI lineage: Bacteria > Pseudomonadati > Pseudomonadota > Gammaproteobacteria > Vibrionales > Vibrionaceae > Salinivibrio > Salinivibrio sp. IB574. The sequence continues at coordinate 122,712 of NZ_MUFN01000001.1, forward strand.
AGCTTCGGTGGGGAATAAACCGGGCTTACCTTTTCCCAATCGGTAGAGGTGTTTGTGAAATAGCTTTACCCGTGTTCTCACCGGGAGATTGGCACTGGGACTGTAGCTATGGTGTGGGATCATTTCACCAATGGTAAAGACGATGGTTTTATTCTCTTGGCGGAACATTTCCTCTACCAAGAGTAAGGTCGACAAGGGTTTGTACACCATGGACGCGCCATAAAAGGTGGCAGAGTTTCGTCCGTCAACATGAATAGGAAGGATTGGGGCCTTAGCTTTGGTCGCCATCCGTAAAAAGCCTTGTTGCCATGGTCCATCTTTAATGCCAGAAGGGGCGACGCGCGACACTTCACCGGCCGGGAAAATAATTAGCGCGCCGTCGTTATCGAGCCATTGATTGATGTTTTGGAGGTTTTCTTTTGGGGTGCGACCGCCCATGTTGTTGACAGGGAGCAGACACGAATGCAAAGGAGTAATTTGCATAAGAAGCTCGTTCGCGATCACTTTTACATCAGGACGTACCGAACGCACCATTTTTAGCAATGCCAAGCCGTCTAACGATCCTATCGGATGGTTGGCGATAATGACCACGCGCCCCGATTCAGGAATGCGCTCTTTTTCACGATCACTGACGCGGTAGCTGAAATTAAAGTAATCCAGTACCTGCTCGACAAACTCAAACCCTTGTAGGTGAGGGTAACGGTGGGCGAAATCGTGGAACTCCTGCTCGTGTAACAGTCGTCGCAACGTTTTAATCATGGGGCGTTTAAGCCATGCGCGTTGCTCCAGTTTGGGGTAATTCGAAGCTAATACCTTATCAACATCAAACATAGTCAACCTTGCGTCCAGAACCGTGCTCATGCACTGTTTGGTTAGACGTTAAAAACGACATTTGCTTACATCCTCACCGTCTTTAGTGCGAACTCATCGCACATAACGCGGTAAAGATCACAAAATAGCCGCTATCTATGGTTGGTGGGGGTCACCATCACCGTATAGGCATCAATGCTAGGTAGGAAAGGTGACAACGGCTTGGCAGCACAGTTGCAAACTCATGACAGCATGGCATAGTGAGGCCCATATTCATTAGCGTAGACAGAGACGGTTGTGTGTGACACGGCCTCGCGAATAAAAGGGATCTCTCATGGCGTTGCATTACGAGATTGTGCCAGTTACGGCATTTCAACAAAATTGCTCCATCATTTGGTGTGATAAAACCAAGCAAGCTGCCGTTGTCGATCCGGGTGGTGATATTGCGAAAGTGCGCCAAATGATTCATGCACTTGACGTTACCGTAACGAAAATTTTGCTGACTCATGGCCACCTTGATCATGTGGGCGGAACGATTGAGCTTGCCAAAGCGTTAGATATTCCAGTGATTGGGCCGCATAAAGAAGATGCATTTTGGCTGCAAGCCTTGCCTGCACAGGCGCAGATGTTTGGCTTTGCGCATGCCGAGCCGTTTGAGCCAGACCAATGGCTGGAACAAGGCGATACGGTGACGGTTGGAGAAGGACAATTATCGGTATTATTTACTCCGGGCCACACGCCAGGCCATATTGTTTTTGTGGACGAGCAAGGTCGTACAGCGTGGGTTGGCGATGTGCTATTCAATGGAGGGATTGGCCGCACTGATTTTCCGAAAGGAGATCACGCAACCTTGATCAATGCCATCAAAAACACCTTATTGCCGGTGGGGGACGATGTGACTTTCATTCCGGGTCATGGCCCGACGTCCACGCTGGGGCATGAGCGACAAACCAACCCCTTCCTGACCGGGGCGTTTTAGCGCCGTTCGATAGGTAGCTGCGCTCGTCGCTGTCACTCTTGGGCGGCGGCGAGATAGCGTCGCGTCACGCCTACAAAATCCTCCAACGGCCTATCCAATAAATCTTCACTGACAAAAATGTCATAGCCAAGAAGCTCGCGAGTATAGCGCATGCGATTGGCGAGCATCGCCATCAGCCCTTTGTATAGGACACCGTTTTCACCGCGATATGGCGTATCGTCAAACATCATATCTTCAAGCGGTTTACTGGGTTTACTGGGGGCGCGGCGATAGGCGGTAATTAACAGGGCGCGCTGAGTCATAATGATATGCGTGACCATGCGCAGGCTGATCCCCTCGAGGAGAGCGTCATAGTGCTTGATTTTAATCCCCACCCAGGGGAGAGGCTCACTGATCCCCTCTTGCCGATAAACCTGTGGAATACCGATAGCTGCGATATTTTTCCACTTTAGTGCCCACCCCCCGCGAAAACTATGATGCTGTAGGTGCATAAAAGAGAGGGAAAAGGAGAGTTGTACGCGCTGTAGCAACTTATTGATGGTGAAAAAAATGGCGATAATGGCGATTAATCCCAGTACGCCTTGGCCGAATGACAAGGTGGGTTGGATCAGAAAAAAACAAACTAACCCGAATGCAACCGCCATGGCTGCGAGCATACTCCACCGAGCGGCTTCAAATTGCGGAGGATAGATTTTAACCGTTTTTAGCGCGTCCATGATCCTACGTGCAACCTGTGGGTAAAAAACCAGCGATGTCGGCGGTCCACTTTGCGGGTGGATGTGCCAACGGGCGACACTCTGTCTCGAGTCGAAAACATCTCTTCTTTTAATCAGTATACGAGGAAAGTGTCTGATTAGTTTGCCTAAAAAACACTGGATTGGTAAACATTTGTCGCGGAATATCACGATCTTTACGCGCACTCGGGCACACTTACCTACAAAAGAGCGTCAAAATTTGGTATAAAACGCGCTTTGTTTTTCACCCGCTGCATTCAGAGGCTCTGAACGTAGTGCATCGGAGTAGGATGATTGAATGAAAATCTCTCACAAGCGTAAGGTACAATTCAAACTGAACAAGCGTGTAAAGGCAACGTCGCCAGCACGTCAGCGTCCAGTTAAAACTCAGCCAGTTGCCGCAGCAAAGCCTGCACCTGCCGCCGCGCCAGCAGCTGCTGCAAGCATCTCAGTGTCACTCACGCCAAAGCAACAACAGGTGCTTGATATTGTACAAGCCAACCCAGAAGGGATTAATCCTAAAGGCATCGGTTTGGCTGCCGGTCAAGAAGATAGCAAAGCCGCCTCTTGGGCGACAGGCGCGCTGAAAAAACTCACCGAAGAGGGTGTGGTGGAGCGTGTGCAAGTGGCATCTAACAAGGTTATCTATAAAGCCTGTTAATCGCATTTGCTGGCCCGCTTAAGCTGCTGATGGCATCGATACCATTAGCGTTTAAGCGGGTTACTCACTCTACCGACCTTCTTTATACGCTTTTCTTATTTTCATGTGGCAACAACGTGAATAATGCAGTGATTTTTCATTGAGTTGTTCTTTTATTGTTAAAAAATCTTGTCATTATTACGCATTCGCGTGATTAAAGCTTGATCAGACGCAAAATACTGTATGATCTTCCAGACATCTGTTTAAAACTGCATATAGTAGAGGGACGTCAGTTTTCTCTCTTTGTCTGGAGGTAAAAGCCATGGAAGCGCTGTCTACCCAGCTGAAAACACCGACTGAAGTCGTTTTCGACTACACCCATTTTCTATGCGAAGAACAACAGCCTAACTGGACGTTTGTCGACATATTTCGCAGTTTGTTGCCTGCATTTAATACGGTGCTTGAGCATCACGCCCAACAGGCATTGACCGCTCAAGATCGTCTGCATCAGCAAGCGGCGCAGGTACTCTCATTTCGCAATACAGATACGGTTAACTTAGTACGCCTTGCCAAATTGGCTCAGCAACAAAGTATTCGCGAGCTAACTATTTTGATGCCTTATGCGCTGGACTACCGTCAAATGGAGGCAATTAGCGACCAAACGGGTGCACTGTTGGAGTACAGCAACGAAAATCGTGAGTGGGTACGCCTCACTTTTCCTTCTGTTTAACGTCTCGACGAATTGCTTCAATGGCAGTGCAACACGGCTGGATTTACAAACGCCACCCACTGTGTCCCTGTTTCATAGTGAGTGATTTTCTCGGCTTGCGGTGAAAAGGCCAACACAGCGCAAGAGGTATTCGCTTTCACAGCACCTTCCACGAGTGCGCAGTCATCGTAACCGTTGCGGCTGCGGATCACTCTCACTTGATCAGGATGAATTCCCCATTGCTGAAGATGTTTGGCCGTAAATGTACGCGGTGGATTGATGACAGTGATCCATTTGGGCTGTCGTGCCTTGAGCGCTAATGCTCGCATCATCGCTTGCCAATGAGTTTGTCGTGCATCTTGCATCGCATATGTGGCGGTGTGTGTTAACGGCGCGGTATTGGTTGCGTGATGTACGGGCGTAATATTGGTAAGAGATGATGTCGTGTACATGCGAATACCTGTATATATGATCAATACTGTATAAAAGAACAGTATTATTAAATCTGATCGTTGGCAAGTTGCCTGATGATTAATTTGTGATCAGGATCGTTATCTCTATCGTGTTGTGATCGGAAAGGCGATAGTCGAACAAGGAGCGTTCGTGAACAAAACGACACTGTTTTGTAGGGGCGAGGTATTGGCCACCTCTCTGCATCATCAGGGAATTCAGATATAATCAAGGAGTTTTAAATTGAGTCGGAGAGAGCATGGAGCAAGAGTTTTGGCATCAACGTTGGGCCGAAAATCAAATTGGCTTTCATCGCGATAGCGTACACCCCATGTTGATGGCGTATTGGTCTGCACTAAACCCGCGTTTGGACGAGGAAGTGCTGGTTCCGTTGTGTGGTAAGTCTATCGATTTGAATTGGCTAGCCGAGCGTCATGAGCGTGTGGTTGGGGTAGAGCTTAGTGATATCGCGGTACGCGCTTTTTTCTCTGAAAACCTTTACACACCGCAAGTGTATACGGCACCTTCTGGACACACGCATTATTGCTTTGACGAATTAGAGTTGATCAGTGGTGATTTCTTTACTGCGCGTTTGCAGCCGGCACCGTTAATTTATGATCGGGCGGCGTTAGTGGCAATGCCACCATCGATGCGTCAGCAGTATGTTGATCGCGTCACTTCCTTACTAGCCCCAGGTGGTCGCATGTTGCTTGTCACTCTGTTTTATCCACAAAGTGATGATCATCCGCCATTCTCTATGGATGAACAGCTGGTTAGACAGACCTATCAAGGTATGAAAGTGACCTTGCTCGATACCTGTACCGAACCCTGTGGTGAGCGAGGGGAGCAAGTCTGGCTGATTCAAGCCGCTGAATAATGATAAAAAAGGGCCATCAGGCCCTTTTTCTATCGAGTGCGTTACGCTGGTTTGGCTTTGGTGGCGTGATACTGACGGGATTCCCAGTGCGTGATAAAGAACACGGCGGCGATAATAATGCCGGCCCCTAGCCATAATCGACCGGGTGGAACCCAGCTAAAGACTAACCAGCCAAATAACACATTTAACGGCAATTTGGCGTGATCAAACGGCTGAACAAATGAAGCATCTGCAACGGCATAGGCCTTGGCGATGGCCCATTGGGCTAAGGCGGTGAGCAGGCCAGCACCGATCAGCATCCACCATGCTGTCGCACTTGCTGGTAGCGTCCAATCCGGTACGGCAAGCACCAAATTAAAAGGCGTGATCAATAGCAACAGGTAGACCACCATAGTTGTTGGCGGATCATAGGCGGATAAACGTTTGACCATCAGCGAATAGGTGGCCCAAAAAAACGCAGCGCCGACAGGCAATAAGGTGGCCCACGTAAATCCTTCTGACCAAGGCTCCAAGATAATCATCGCACCACAGAAACCCGCGAGGGTTGCTAAGCTGCGAGCGATACCGACACGTTCTCGTAAAAATAACCCAGAACCGATGGTGGCAAATAAGGGAGAAGTCATCAGTAGAGCAATACCTTGCCAAATCGGTACAGGGTAGGCGAGGGCCCACAGCCACAGTTGAATGCCAATCACCGAGATAAACACGCGCAGACAGTGTTTTCCTAAATGTTCTGTTTTTAATGCGTGGCGTACACCCAGCTGTTTCAGCCACGGGATCATGGCAACCAGTGCGATCGCATATTGAATAAAGGCAACGGTGGTTGACGGCAAGCCGAGTTTAAAACTGACGTATTGTGAGAGGCTATTAACCAGCGCAAAACAGAGGCCGGCGATCAACATCCAGGCAGCACCTTGGATGGGATTATGAATTTGTTTCATCGCTGTGGTTATCCGAAAAAAGATGCTCGGATAGTAGCGTAAAACAGGCCGCAGAGCGACTAGAAATCAATGCGGCCTGATGTTTTGTATTAAGCTCTTAACCCTGCATATAACAAGGGAATGTCGGGATTAATGGCATCCAAGCTCGCTTGGGTATCGGCCAGATGGCTCACGGTACTGTTCACCACTTCGGCTAATGCCACAGAGGCAATCTGATCCCACGAGTAGCCCGCCATATTGGCGGCAATTAAAGCAACTTGAAGCGGAGGCAAACTCGGATTAAAGGCCGCATTCTCGGCATACATTCCTTTAAATACACGGCCATCGCTTGTTTCAATCGCGACACCGCTGTAGTTGCCCGAATAAGGTGCATGGCTAATGTTCGCCGCTTCAACGGCTTGTTTAAGCAGAGGATCGTCAATATCGTCCGCCGTTAAGCCTTGCGTTTGGTCGGCAAGCAGTCGCGCTTCAATACCTAGGTCGGCAGGGCCAAATGCTTCGGGAAGATAAGTGTGCAGTGATTTAGCGTCCGATTTAGGCAGTTGAATCACTAAGTCCTCAGCACCATTTAACTCGTTCATAAACTGGCGACAATGGCCGCAAGGACTGTAATTAATGGTGATGTCGGTTAAGCGCGTCGCCCCTTTGGTCCATGCGTGGCTGATCGCAGATTGCTCTGCATGCACGGTTTGTCCGAGTTGAACGCCAGTCAGTTCGATATTTGCACCTAGGTATAACGTGCCATCTTCTCCTCTGACTATCGCCCCAACATTGAAACGAGAAATGGCTGTCACAGCATAGGCTGCGGCCAGCGGGAGTAAAGCAAGGCGCAATGCCGCGCCAGACAGACCACTCGCGGCTTCCATATCTGCCACTTGCGCGGGCGTAAAGGTCGCATCAAACGCCGATGCGTGAAGCCATTCCGAGACGGTGCTCTGTAGTGAGTCTGGCAATTGTGTCAGTGCGTCAATGAGTGCGGTTCGCATAGCATCACTTCTAAATGGTTAACGGCCTATCAGTGTAGAGAAGCGATCTTGATAAATGTGTGAGTAACATCACGCATACAATGCAAATATGATCTTGTTGCTCAAACTTAGAGTGACGTCAAAATTTTTAAGCCTGTAAATACAGTCACTATGATTGCTTTTAAATACAGTCACGAAGCTTGCTATTCCGGTTGCCAGTCCACGTAGGGGCGATGAACTTTATAATACTCACGCGCTAATGCGCCACTGTCACGCAGGCGAGTGATCAACGCGGTGAGGTAGGCATCAATGGCCTGACCTTTCTTTCCTTTGGGGATCACAAATACATCTTGAAAATCAGCAAAATGTGCGCGGCGAATATTGGTTAGCCCTAACTGCTTGAGCATCATATCGGCTTCTTCTTGTGCCCAAACAAACCCATCAATGCGGCCAGCGGCGAGACGGCGCAAGGATTGTTCTATGCCGTGCGAACGTTCGACTTTAAACGGCATGTAGTAAGGCACTGCCTCAATCGTATAAGGTCTCGGATTAGCCCATAGGACATCAACGGGGAGGGGATTATTCTTATGGGTATATAAAACATGGGTGACATCGCCAAACGACTCACTGCTAAATGCAAAGGGCAAATCGGTGACTGTTTTCGTTGGGCGCACGGCGGGCAGCATTAAATCGGCACTGCCTTGTACGATACCATTAATCGCGCGATGAATGGGAAATACGGTGATTTCGATTTGTGTGTTCGGATCTTGGTCATCGAGAAAGCGTACAAAATCCACGAACGGCCCTGACCCGTCAAGGTTTATCAGTCCCGGCAGTTCCCCCATGTGGATCACCAATGTGTGTGGAGGGGCGTCACTGTTCGATGGCTGCGCCTGTATCGGTGACGGCCCTATCAAGAAAAGCACTAACGCGCTGAGCAGCGCGCCGACTCGTCCTGCTTGGATCGGCATATTAAGGTTGCCAATCATCATAGGGAGCATGAATTTTCCTGTGTTGCTGCTCTAGCTCACCGCTTTCGATGAGAGGTGTGAGCAATTGGGTTAGGTAGGCATCGATCTCTTCTCCCGCTTCACCTTTCGGGATCATAAAGACATCTTCCATATCCGCGAATAACTCGCGCTTAATATCGGTATAGCCAAGCTCTCTCAACACTTGGTCGGCTTCGGTTTGCGCCCAAATAAAGGCATCTATCCTGCCATTATGCAGCCGTTTAAGTGACTGGCGTATGCTGTGAGAGCGGACCACTTCAAAATCAAAGTCATGAGGAATGGATTCAATAATGTAACCATCTGGATTGGCTTTTAGCAGCGTTGCATTCAGTGGCTTAGATTTATGGGTATAGAGCACGTGCGGAACAACGCCAAAAGAGACGGTGCTAAAGGCAAAGGGTAGATCACTGATATCTTCTTTTAATGGACGAATAGCAGGGAGCGCGATATCGGCTTGGCCTCGAGAGATATTGTTGATCGCGCGAAAAATTGGATAAATGCTGATCGTGATGTCTGTACTCGGATCTTGGGCGTCGAGATAACGAGCAAAATCGACAAAGGCGCCGGAGCCATCAAAATTAATCAGTCCCGGAATTTCTCCCATGTGCAAGGTTATCGTGCGGTTCGCTTCCTGTTGAGCCAATGCTGAGAGACTGATCAACATGGCGACTAGCGTGACAACAACCAATGATACTGATTTCGTGAGCATAGGCCCCTCCATACAACAAACTGGCTCTGGGCTGTTCGGGTTTACCCAAGCATGTTATTTACATCGACTGATCGGCTTATGTGAGTAATGCTGTTATTCCAATAATCACGGTTGCAGCGCTAAGTAACACAATCAGTGGTTTGGTGATACTAAAGTCTGCCGCTTGTAAATCATCTGGCTTGGCGAGCGATGGTGGCTCATCGGCTTGTGGCTGCGTTCTCGGTGCGGGTCGATGCGACAAGGTTTGTTGGGGCAAGGCAACGCGGTAGCCAAACTCGCCTACCACTTCAAAGGGCAAGCACTTTTTGCCGTTACGATAGGACTTTGCCATTAAAGACGTCACCACACTTTGGTGCTGCGCAAACGAGCTATCCGGTAATGCAACTTGCTTAAATAGCGTGCGGCTGGATAGCACTTCTCCCGCGTAGTAGCAAAGCATTTCTAGCATGCGTGACTCTTCGTAGGACAGTACCGTGATGGTTTGGTCGGTCCAATATAAGGTTCTGCTTTCTGGTTCGAAATCAACATCCGCAAATCGATAACAGCGCGTATTCACTTTGGTTGTCATAATTGAGCCCACTCCACACGATACTCTTTTTAAAAGTGTGGACTCAAATCACGGTTCTGCAACTAGAATATGGACGTTTTTTTTGGTAGACGAAGTTGGACAGCGTGTGAGGAAATTTTGAAAAGCGATTATCTATCAGAAAGATAGTAGGCTTTCCCTTGCCAGCGGCTCCGATGATACCACGGCAAGGGAAGCAAAATTAACTGACCAAGGATTCCACATAATGGTACACCGCTTTGAGGATCTTCAGCTGGTGTTCATCGTCTTGGTGAGCATCGACCAATTGCTGTAAGTTTTCCATGTATGCAGGCAAGTGGGCCTCGAAATAGTCGCGACGGTGCATAAACCACTTTTGCTGCTCAGCGTCAGTCAGTGTCCACGGATAATTACGCGCGCGATAGCGGAACAGCAGCGGCTTTATGCGCCAGTCGTCAACGCTCAAATCGAGCGCGGCAAGGTTTTCAGGATCGCGCGCTCGAATAATTTCCATCGCACTTTGATCACTTTTCGAGAAAAAGCCTGCATATAGGGCACTATCGACGTCCTGATCGTCAAAGGGTTTTGATTCGGCAAAGACGGCAACCAGCTTTTCTCTCAGCTCTGGTGCGCCTTTGAGCGCTTTTAGATGACGCAAGCAGGCTTCGCGATCCACCCCTAAGCGCGCAGCATCTTCCGGACGTAGGGTTTTGGCATCAGCTAAGACCGGGCATTTGTTGATGTGCACGAGTTTCAGTGGTGCCGGTAATTCATCCTCCGCGAGTGCATGATGAGGCGTATACAAACGCTCGCGCAGCGCATCGACATCAAGCTCAAAAAGCGGTGCTGGGTCTCGCGCCAAATCAATGGTGATCACCGCATTGGGATTTTCAGGATGCCAAGCAACCGGCACGATCCAACTGGTGTTGCTTCGCTCGGTGCCAAACATACCCGAGACATGAACCAGTGGGGTCATATTCACCACATCAATCAGGGTTTTGATTTTGTTTTTATGGCGATGGGTCAGCAAATAATTGAATAAACGCGGTTGCGCAGCTTTTACTTTTTTGGCCAGCTCAATGGTGGCGTATACATCCGCCATAGCATCATGCGCATTACTGTGCTCAATGCCGTTGGCAACCGAGAGTTTTTCCAGCTTAAAGCTTGGCTTGCCATTTTCATCATGCGGCCACTCAATACCCTCGGGGCGCAACGCATAGCAAGCGCGCATCACATCGAGTAAATCCCACCGTGAATTTCCGTTTTGCCAACTCCAACCGTACGGGTCATAAAAGTTACGGTACAACGTGTAGCGGGTCACCTCATCATCAAAGCGTACATTGTTATATCCGAAGACACAGGTATTTGGCTGAGAGAGCGTCTCATGGATACGGGCGATAAATTCGGGCTCAGGTAAGCCTTTTTTCACCGCTAACTGTGGTGTGATCCCGGTGATTAAGCAGGCTTCTGGTGCGGGCAAATAATCATTCGGAGGCTGACAAAACAGCACTAAGGGCTCGCCAATAACGTTGAAGTCGCTATCAGTGCGCACGCCGGCAAACTGACAAGGGCGGTCTTTACCCGGGTGGGTGCCAAAGGTCTCAAAGTCGTAGATAAAAAACGTTGGCTGGGCGGTGTCGGTCACAATCGCATCCAATCTGATCAAAGAAAAGAAAGCAGGCTCAACCACCTGCATTAGACCGCACATGGTAACATTGGCATCGCGGATCACCAATCCTCGCGCGCTTGTTAACCTAAACGCCTGCACATTGGCAGGCGTTTACACCAAACAGTGGGTCTTTTGCGATTAAGAAGCCAGTTTTTTGAGCTGCTGTTTTGCATCGTCAATGGCTTTGCTGGCCAGGTCTTCACCCATGGCGAGGCCTTCCGCGTAGACAAATTCAACGTCTGTAATACCGATAAAACCAAGTACGGTTTGCATATAACCTGTCACGTGATCGGTGTTACCGCCTTTGTGCATCCCACCTCGTGTGGTGACAACGATAGCGCGCTTACCTGTCACTAAGCCTTCAGGACCATTTTCGGTATAGCGAAATGTCACGCCAGCACGGGCAATAAGATCAATCCACGCTTTCAGCTGTACGGGCACCGTGAAGTTATACATCGGGGCGGCGATAATTAGCGTATCGCTTTGTTGGATCTCGTTGATCAACTGGTCAGAAAGCGCCAACGTTTGCTGTTGACGTTCATTCAGATCACTGCCGCCACGAAGGCCACCGGCAAGCTCGCCGTCAAGGATCGGCAATGGATTGGCTGCCAAGTCACGCTCAACCAAAGAATCAGGTGATAGGTTGTTCACCACGCCATCGATCACGGCGTTCGAGCTAGAATGGGGGCCAAGAATACTTGATTTGATGACAAGCGCTTTCATTACGTTCTCCTTAAAATTAACGGGCTGCATATTGCGACCTTGGTTAGTGTAGGGTTTGGGCGTAAAAACACCACGTCAAGGATTCGTTAAACTTGTTCAAAAATTTCGTTGATGTAACAACTTTTCGAGTGAGCATTGGCAGTTATCAAGCAGGGGCGTATGATTGCGCTCGGCTGTCGTCCAAAATGTAAAAATAATGTTATAATGGCCGTTGTGTCGGACAGACAGCTTGCATTGGGGAAGCGCCACAATCAAATCAACAAGCCGTGTGCTTGTGTGGACGCAACGGGATTTGAGGAATAGCGCGTGAAAAATCTATTTATGTTAGACGTGGATGGTACGCTGGTAGACAGCTGCCAAATGGACCACGAGTGTTTTAGTGAAGCCATTTTTGCTGTGACGGGACTGACAGTGCCTGATGATTGGGGTGGATACACCAATATCACCGACGCAGGTATCATCGAAGAACTCATCGATAAAAACGACCTGAAAAAAGAGAAAATCACCATTTTCCGAGAAGTGAAACGTGTGTTTATGCAAAAGCTCGCGCACGCCATTGCGGAAAACGGTATGACTCCCATTCCGGGCGCGGTCGAGTTTATCAATGAGATGCGTCAAGTACCTTCTGTCGCCCTCGCCATTGCGACAGGTGGCTGGGAAGAAACCGCGCGGATGAAGCTAAAGGCGGCCGGTTTTAATGTCGATGGCATCGTGTTCTCCTCATGCTCGGATGCGATGAGCCGCAGTGAAGTGATGGCACTCGCGGCGTTCCGCGCCAAGCAAGATTATGGCGTGCAGTTTGATCGCCGAATTTATTTTGGTGACGGGGTATGGGACAAACAGGCGACTCAATCACTGGATTATGAGTTCGTCGCGGTAGGGGATAAAGTGGAACACCACACCCGAATCAACGATTTTGTTAATCTACGCGCCATTTTAGGGCGTTTAGGCATAGAAGAAACCGATGCGGTGAAGTTTGCGTAAGCAATGACAGCCTGTTGAGTAATACGTAAAAGCCGGTGAGGTGTACTCACCGGCTTTTTTACGTTTGCTGTATTAGCGGGCTGACCGAGGTGGTAACGAGCCACTCATACACTTAGCCGTAACTTAATGCACTTGGCTGCAAGTGGTATGCTCGGCACGGGCTGGGCTCGCCGCCTCTTGATTAAAGTAAGCGCGCGTTTCATTGATCACCACATGGCGAAGTAGCAACAAGCCAATCAGGTTCGGGATCGCCATTAAGCCATTAACGATATCAGCAAGGATCCAAATGGTGTTCAGATGGATAAAGGATCCTGATGCAATCAATCCAATAAAAATGAGCTTATATAGATAGATAGCGCGTTTACCGAACAAATAAGCGACACAACGCTCACCATAGTAATGCCAGCCTAGAATGGTGGTGAAGGCAAAAAATAACAGGCCAATATTCACCAGCATGGGCCCAATGCTGCTCTCCATACCGACTGCAAAGGCATGGGAGGTCATCGCGGCCCCTGCCAGCTCCCCTGACCATGACTGGGTCAGAATTAGGGTCAGGCCCGTCATGGTACAAATCACCAGCGTATCGATAAAAGTACCGGTCATGGAAACAAGGCCTTGCTCAACGCAAGAATCGGTTTTGGCTGCAGCCGCGGCGATAGGGGCGCTGCCCAGTCCTGACTCATTAGAAAATACGCCGCGTGCAATACCGGCTTGAATCGCAAGCATCATTCCCGCACCGGCAAAACCACCGGTTGCTGCCATTCCCGTAAACGCGGACTCAAAGACCAGCGCGACGGCGTGTGGGAGTTGTTCAATGTTCGCCCCAAGCACCCATAAACACGCGACCACATAGAATACCGCCATCACGGGAACGATTTTGGCCGCTACGGCTGAAATCGACTTCACCCCGCCAATGGTTACGAGGGCGACCAATGCGGTTAAGATCCCTGCAACCGCCACGGTGGGAATATTGAACAGGTGAGTTGCGGCACTGCTGATGGCGTTAACTTGCGGGAAGGTGCCAATACCAAAGCAGGCGACGCCTAATCCAAACAGCGCGAACAGCTTCGCTAAAAGCGGTTGCCCAGCCCCTTTAGAAAGGTACATCATGGGCCCGCCCAGCATATTGCCCTTGTGGTCGGTTTCGCGATATTTCACCGCCAGCAAGCATTCTGCATATTTGGTTGCCATGCCTAAAAACGCGGCTAGCCACATCCAGAATAGGGCGCCGGGACCGCCCAGTGCGATAGCGGTTGCGACACCAATAATATTTCCTGTCCCGATAGTCGCGGACAATGCTGTACATAAAGCCGCAAAACCAGAAACATCGCCTTGGGTTGAGGCATCCGCCGGTTTAAAAATTTGTTTTAGTGCAAAAGGTAAACGGCGTAGCTGGATAAACCCTAACCGTACGGTAAAGAACAGACCGGTTCCGGTGAGTAGTAGTAAGAGCGGTGGGCCCCATATCCAGTCGTCAATGGTGGCGAGAAGTGATGGTATATCTGGTAATTGAGTTAGAAATTGCATTTATCCCCCTTTAAACATCAAAGGAGGAGATAAGCCACACTAATATTAACAAAAGTGCTACATATTGGGGTGGGTATCTCCTCTGTCCTTTTGCCTGAGAGTTTCACTTGAAAACAAGCTTGCTCCTTCGGCGCCCGACTTAACGGGTCTCTCCAGAGGCTCCTCCAACAGCAGTCCATACATTTAAGTGCCTGAAAGATTTACTTCTTCGGCGGATGGCGAATGCCACCTCTCTCCTGCTGTCTTCATCGGAACGTCATATTGCGGTAAGTATGATAGATCACAGAAATATGAATGCAATGCAAAAATGAATAAAGAGTCTTATCAATTAAAGAAGCGCGCAAAATTTGCACTCTTTAAACTTTTATCTCCGAACAATAGGGTGCTGGCTATACTGAAATCTCGACCCATAAATACTCAATAAATGTGATCCTTTGCCGATAACACGGATCAACACCTTGTGATTAAGTTTGCAAGACGAAGCCGTAATGATGGGCCCTGATATGACCACTTGGAACGAACTTTTAGGCGTTGGCGCCAGTGAAAGCGCCGAGCAAATTAAACAACGCTATCGTCAACTTTCTATTCGTGTGCATCCAGATAAAGGCGGAAGCACAGGGTTGATGCAGCTTGTCAGTGAAGCGTATCAAGCGGTTAAAAATGGCAAGGGCGATCACAGCCCGCTCGACAGTCAACAATCTGCTGGTGGCACGGCAGCATTGCGAAGCCAAGTGGCGCGGTTACAAAAAGAACTCGCCGCATTGCAGCAAGAGAATCGAACTTTACGAGCCCGCCAAGCGAACAACCAAATCCCTGCGCATCTGACCGCGAAAATTGCCAAGCTGGAGTTTGATAATCGCCAATGGCGGGAGCACTATCAGAAGCTGGAAAAGCAACATCATGTCTTAGAAGAGCAGCATCAGCGGTTATCAAAGCAACATGACAGTGACAAGAAAGAGAGTAAACAGCTCAATCGAGAATTAAAACAGGCACTATCTCAGGTTGAACAACTGGAAACCGAGCTCAAACACAAAGCAACGCCAGTGACGCTTAAAGCCGCAAAGCCCGGCTTAGCATGGCGTTGGGTATTGGCTTCTTGGGGCGTTATTGCGGTGCTGATGTTGCCGACTAGCCACTGGCAAAGCATGATGGGGACATTGTTAGGCCAATCGGCGCCAGAGGTGGCGCAACGTGTCAGAATTGTCGAACCGTTGGAAAACAATCAAACAACGGCACCTGCACCGACGCCGACACCAAAGGTAAGCGATTCGCGTGCGTCCATGCCGACTGCTCCGATGATCCAGCTAACTGCAACAGCGAATCAATGGCATGTGAATCAGTTTGATAAAGTACCACAACCTTATCTCGCGTTACGCAGTGAGCAAGGCTCGTATGTGGTGGCCAATTGCCAAGGGGAGTTTTACGTCTACCTTAATACCACCTATCAACCTTTACGCGTACCGCCAAATCTTGACTACATTACTCAGCGTCAACACTTTCATGTGTATGCAATTCCCTACGGACAAGGCGCGTCGATTGATAGTTGGCAGCTCGCCCGCAAAGTGAAAATATTTGACGATACCTTTGTCAGTGAGGATCTTGCCCCTCAACTCAGTGCGTTTGAACAATCGTGTCAACGAGCACCAGGGCTGACAGCGGCAAACTTTTAAAAAACCAGTAACACTTTCATTTGCATCGACATGGTTTACCGCCCAACTCAGGCGTCTGATTTGTCGCGCCTGTATTACACTGATCAATAAGGCTCGATTGATTTTGTGATAAGGAACGCCAATGTTAGACCAAGCCATGTTTGCGCATCGGTATGATCCACCTCGTCAGGATAGCGGCGGTGGGGTATTCAGGCGTTATCACATTGCCGTTTCTCACTCTGTAGCGGTAGAAGGCTTGGTGTCGGGGATCGGTATTCCCGCATGGTCGGAAGGGCGCACTGAATCGGCCAAAGATGCGGCGGTGCTGCACACCATGATGACCCAAGGCGCCAATTTAATTGGCCAACTGCAAGTGGATCCGCTCGCCTTTAGTATTACCGGCCTCAATCCTTTCTACGCAGAGCTTCGCAATCCAAAGTACCGTAAGTATCGCGTCGGCGGCAGTAATGCAGGGATTGCTGTCGCAGTCGCAAAAAAACTGGCTCACTTAGGCATTGGTAATGATGCTTTTGGCGGTGTACGCATCCCGGCGGCACATTGTGGCTTATTTGGCTATCGGCCTACGCCAGGGCTCATCGACGCGAGTGGTTTGCTACCTGCGGCAGAAACATTTGATAATCCGGGCGTCTGTAGTCAGGCATTAGCGCCCATTAGCCAGTTCCAAGAGCTGGTGGCGAAACCTTCAACGGCGATCAAAAACATTGTCGGCGTTGTGTTGGCAGAACCTATCTTCGCACTTTACTACAGTGACGAAGCCATGGATTGTTTCTACAAAAAATTAGAGGCGTTACCTTTACCGCATGAAACCACGTTGGCGATGAACAAACTCGTTTTAACACGAATTGAGAACGCCCAAGTTGCCATTGCCAGCCATGAGTTTTTACTGGTCTATCAAGAATGGCTGGAAAAGCAAAAGCTCGACTTGCCGTCTTCCACACAAAGCTACTTGGCCCGCCTTCAAGCGATTAATTACAAAGACCATTTCCAAGCGAAAAAAACGCGCAAGCAACTCAGAGATACCGTATGTGCGATGTGGCCAAGTGATAAAGTATTGATTCTACCGTCTACGCCGGGCGAGATCTTGCCAAGAAACGCAGGCCAAGAGCAAAGCGACATCTTTAATTTGGCACAAAGACGCCTCATGGCGCTGGCCGATGTTTGTGGGCTACCGCAGTTAACCTTGCCATTATTTAACTACCAAGAAGCTCCTTACGGTGTCACATTGCTGGCACATCCCAACAAAGATAAGTTATTGATGGAAGTAGCACACCGTTGGGTCGGTTAAGCTTAGTTCTGGAATCTTTAGCCACGCTGTCGTCAAGAAATTTCTATAAAATTGTATTTTATGCAATTAACTTGCTGATATTTAAAGTTTAAATAAGTTATCCGATGTCGATTTACTATCAACAGAAACTGTGGATAAGTAGTTGGATTAGTGTTGTTTTTAACGCATAACTATTTGAAAAATAACGCTGTGAGTTAGATTGGCTTTGGGGTTGAAGCACAGACTAAGCGCCAGTAGAAAGTGACAATTTGACTGTCACGTTTCCATAACGTGACAGAGACGATCAATTAACCACTCAGACGCTTCGCTGTGACATCATTTTTATCTGCGATTGGCCTTACCGTTAGACGATTTTACTTTATATTGGCTTTTACAATGACTACGGCCCACAGACGCTGAACGCAGCGCTTTGTGCTTGGTTTTACGGCCGTTTGTGCGTTCACGCCATACCTTAAAGCTGCGCGGCTTCAACTCACGGCGCATCAGCGCGATAACATCATCTTGTCGCAGGCCATACAGTGTTTCAATGGCTTCAAAAGGGGTCCTGTCTTCCCATGCCATTTCTATAATTCGGTCAATCTCTCCCGGTTGCTCGTTCAAAGCCATATCTGTCTCCCTATGCTGGTGGCAAATAATACGGGTAGCGCAGGAAAAACCGATCAGCGTGTTCTTTCTGACCAATCAATGCTTTCACCCTTATTTTTGGGACATTTAAAAATACACCATAAAAACAGTTAGTTACGAAAGGCCCTTTTTAACAAGGGTAAAAGACGATTTTTATCCTAACAGCCTGTTGTATCGAACGATTGTTAGGTTATTCTATTGTTCACTGCCGCACAGGCAGCTTAGAAACTGAGCGATACTGTTATCAAGGCTGTTAAAGTGTTCACTGCCGCACAGGCAGCTTAGAAAAAGCTCAGCGCCTTTTGCCGTGCTCTTTTCTGGTTCACTGCCGCACAGGCAGCTTAGAAAGCCGTCATTGGACTGGCGCCAATACTGGTAAGGTTCACTGCCGCACAGGCAGCTTAGAAAACTGCGACTCGGGCTGTCCGTGGTATTCAGCGGTTCACTGCCGCACAGGCAGCTTAGAAAAAAATGCAGGGTGCATCTTGCGATCACCCTTTGTTCACTGCCGCACAGGCAGCTTAGAAAGTAGAGCGCTTGCGCATCCCAAAAGCACTCCCGTTCACTGCCGCACAGGCAGCTTAGAAAGCACGACGAACGATGCAATGAACGCGACAAGCGTTCACTGCCGCACAGGCAGCTTAGAAAATGATAGCGCCTCTATGTTGTGGCGTTCTAAAGTTCACTGCCGCACAGGCAGCTTAGAAAACTTGCGCCCCATTTAGCTTGTTCAAGTCGATGTTCACTGCCGCACAGGCAGCTTAGAAATTGCGCAAAGGAAATATGGACAAAGTAATGGAGTTCACTGCCGCACAGGCAGCTTAGAAAACCAGAAGTACCGCCAGTGGTTCCACCGGATGGTTCACTGCCGCACAGGCAGCTTAGAAAATAATCACACCAAGAAAGGCCGGAGGTTGCTAGTTCACTGCCGCACAGGCAGCTTAGAAATGATGGCCGCTATGCGATTTTCTCAAATCCAGTTCACTGCCGCACAGGCAGCTTAGAAAATTTACTAAAATGTCTATGGTAAACGCGGTGTGTTCACTGCCGCACAGGCAGCTTAGAAACTGACGGGGTTAGGTATGTTGTTAGAGCCATGGTTCACTGCCGCACAGGCAGCTTAGAAACTCCTTCATTCTCGGGTCGAAGCTGCAAAACTGTTCACTGCCGCACAGGCAGCTTAGAAACTCCTTCATTCTCGGGTCGAAGCTGCAAAACTGTTCACTGCCGCACAGGCAGCTTAGAAAGCCTTGCTCCTCTTGGGTGAGGTCAACGCCGAGTTCACTGCCGCACAGGCAGCTTAGAAAGAGATAAATCACTCTCAATCAAATGTGAGTGAGTTCACTGCCGCACAGGCAGCTTAGACACTGAAATAGTTGCTTTTTTTATGCCAGTTCATTGTTGGTGGGTCGTGGCATGGAGGAAGTAGGGGGGGATGGTTCAATATCAACAAAAGCGTATGACTAGCAATGACTATACATGTTAATTTGACGCATGTTTGTAGCCAAAGTTAAGCTTGCAATTGCATGCTTTTGCATAGCTAAGCAGGGTTCTAAGGGTTGGATTACTTTTCCCTTTTTCAAGTCGAGAAATATTGCCTTCTTTCGTCCCCATACGTTCTGCAACCTGCTGTTGAGTTAGCCCGGCCTGCTTACGCATACTGAGTAACATCTCGATCAATTCAAACTCAGGCGTCAATTCATCGTATGCTTGTTTCACGTCTGGGTTTTGTAATGCTCTCGCTTTTAATGCCTGTAAGCTATTCATTTTTCACCTCTCTCATACGCCCTGTTGCCAATGCTAAGTCTTTCTTTGGTGTCTTTTGGCTTTTCTTCACAAATGCATGAAGGACATAGATGTTGGGACCGTCTAAATAACAGAATAGACTTCGCCCGATCCCTTCTTTTGCTCTGGCGCGAATTTCAAACAGGCCGTTACCTATTGATTCTGTGTGAGGAGGACCCAAGTTTGCGCCATGTTTTTCTATTAATTCAAGCAGCTTGAGCATTCGCGCTTGAATCTTAGGAGGCATGTTGAGAATGCTCTCTTCTACGCCTCGATAAAAAACAATATTCCAGTGCATCTTTCACTTCTCATTATCATATATGATAAGTGTTTGTGGGTCAAAATCCACTTATCATACCGAGTAACCCCTAGTCATCGTGGGCGATTATTGTTATCTGATTCGCATAACAATCGTACAGACAGTAGATTGCGATCTTCCTTCAAACCCTAAACTGTGCCTTGTTTCACGGGCATGCGTTGCTATTTTTGTTACCTTTCTAATGCTTGTGAGTGACCTGCTTGGTCACTCGGACAGTCACGAAAGGGACACCCATGGACGATCTCTCGCCCTCCGATCTTAAAACGATTCTTCACTCCAAACGCGCCAATATGTACTACCTCGAGCATTGCCGTGTGATGCAAAAAGACGGGCGTGTGTTGTACCTGGCGGAGGCCAAACGCGAAAACCTCTACTTTAATATCCCGATTGCCAATACCACCGTCTTACTGCTCGGCACCGGTACGTCAATTACGCAAGCGGCGATGCGTATGCTCTCGCAAGCGGGCGTGCTGGTTGGATTCTGCGGAGGTGGAGGCACACCGCTGCACATGGCAACTGATGTCGAATGGTTTACGCCGCAAAGCGAGTATCGACCCACCGAATATCTGCAAGGTTGGTTGTCTTTTTGGTTTGATGATCAAAAGCGACTGGACGCTGCAAAGGCTTTTCAGCTAGCTCGTTTGAGTTACTTAAAGCAGGTCTGGCAAGCGAGCCGTGAACTTAAGCTTGAAGGGTTTGATGTGGCCGAATTGACCGGTGCGCTCGACACCTTTGTGGAACGAACAGAGACGGCCAGCAAGCCGGCTGATTTATTGCTTACCGAAGCGCAGCTGACCAAAACGCTCTACAAACACGCGGCGAACCGCACGCAAAAAAACGGCTTTAAACGTCAGCATGAGGGCGACGATCTCGCCAACCGCTTTTTAAATCATGGCAACTACTTAGCCTATGGCTTGGCGGCGAGTTGTTTGTGGGTGCTTGGGATCCCGCACGGGTTTGCGGTGATGCATGGCAAAACCCGTCGCGGCGCGCTGGTGTTTGATGCGGCTGACCTAATCAAAGATGCCATCGTGCTGCCTTGGGCGTTTGTATGCGCCAAAGAAAACGCCACCGAACAAGAATTTCGCCAGCAAGTCCTGCAAGCCTTTATTGAACACAAAGCGATGGACTTTATGTTCAACACCATCAAAGCCATTGCGCTGCAAGATTTCTCTGAGGATGAGATAACGGAGCAGCAACGATGATGGTGACCTTTATTTCTCAGTGCGAGAAAAAGGCACTGAAGAAAACCCGCCGTGTGCTCGATGCCTTTGCCAACCGAATAGGTGATAACACCTGGCAAACACTGATCACCGAAGATGGCTTAAACACGGTGCGAAAAATGCTGAGCAAAACCGCCAGCCGCAGCACCGCGGTCAGTTGTCATTGGGTTCGTTCGCGAACCCATAGCCAACTCGTGTGGATTGTGGGTAATCGCCGCAAATTTAACTTAGAAGGCAATGTGCCGGTTAATCGTACTGAGCGCGACCTTAGCCACAAATAATGGGAGCAGGGCTGGCAGCTTAATGAGGTGATTGTGTTGGCAACGGCCATGGCCGGGTTGTTTCATGATTTTGGGAAAGCCAATGCGTTGTTTCAGCAAAAGCTTCGCGGCCAAACAGTACACCAAGGTGAACCGTATCGCCATGAGTGGGTGTCGTTGCGTTTATTCGAGGCGTTCGCCAAGGGCAAAAAGGATCAACAATGGCTTGATGAACTTAGCGAGCTTACGCCTGAAACGGCTACTGAACATGAAACTGAGCTACTGGCGCAACTGTTTACTGAAACGGACGGCTATCAGCCGGTCTTTGATGACTTATCGCCATTCGCATCCCTCGTGGCTTGGCTGATTGTGTCGCATCACCGATTGCCCGTGAACTATGATGCCGACAACGCGCCAGTTGAGCTCTCGCAAATTGACCAATGGCTTTTCCGTTGCTTTGGCAGCCATTGGAATGCGCCCAACGCACTTGACCTCGCCAAATATGATCCGCAAGCGCTTGCCGATAACTGGCGCTTTCCTGATGGCACCCCGTTTTTAAGCCAGCCTTGGCAACAAAAAGCGTGTCAATTGGCCCAGCGTGCCCGCCAATATCCGTGGAGCGCTCATGGACAAGTTGATTGGTTATCGCAGCGGTTTGTCAGCCATATGGCACGTTTATCGTTAATGCTGGCGGATCATTATTACTCGTCGCTGCCGCTGGAAAAATCCAAGCCCAAATGGCGTGATAGCCATTACACGTCGATTGCCAACACAGACCAGTCTCAAGGCAAACGCAAAAGCGCGCTGCCTAAACAACAGTTGGATGAGCACAACATCGGCGTGGCTATTAATGCGAGACGCTTTGCGGAGAATTTACCTTCGCTCAAATGGACCTTGCCGGCGATTGCTCAGCACCGCCGTTTTAGCCAAAGCGCCGAAAAAGAGAAATATCGCTGGCAAGATATCGCTTATCGGAAAACCAAAACCATAGCCACTCAGTCGGAAACGCAGGGCTTTTTCGGCATTAATATGGCGTCGACAGGTTGCGGAAAAACCATTGCCAACGCGCGCATTATGTATGCGTTATCCGATCCTTGGCAGGGGTGCCGGTTCTCGGTGGCGCTGGGGTTGAGAACACTCACCTTGCAAACCGGCGATGCGTATCGCGATTTGCTGAAACTTGGCGATGATGAGTTGGCTGTGCTCGTTGGCTCGCAAGCAATCCAGCGCTTGCACGAGGCGCAAAATACGCTAAATCAGTCTTCCGGTGGCAGTGAATCCACTGAAGACTTCCTCGAGCAACTGTTTATCAGCTATGAAGGGCAAATTTACGATGGCCGATTAAAATACTGGCTGAATAATCAGCCTAAGCTGGAGAAATTGGTCAGTGCGCCGGTGTTAGTGAGCACGATAGATCATCTGATGCCCGCCACTGAAAGCCTGCGTGGCGGTCATCAAATTGCGCCCATGTTGCGTTTACTCAGTACTGACTTAGTCCTTGATGAGCCGGATGATTTTGGTCTTGAAGACTTACCGGCGCTATGTCGCTTGGTGAATTGGGCAGGCATGTTAGGGTCACGGGTGCTGCTCTCATCAGCCACCTTGCCGCCTTCGTTAGTAAAAAGCTTGTTTGATGCCTATCGCGCGGGCAGGGCGCAGTTTAATCAAGCCCAGTTTGGTGACAACGCGGCGACAAACAGCACGTCTGTGATTTGCGGCTGGTTTGATGAATTTACCAGCGAGATCCAAACGATAACGAACAAAACCGAATACGTGGCTTACCACCGCGAATTTGTCGCCAAACGTGTAAAGCGATTAGAGGGCGCCCAACAGGTGCTACGCAAAGGGAAGACGGTAGACACGTCATCGATTACCTCCCTGGCTGTTCCCCCGACACCCAGCGAACCTAACCTCGATTTTGGGCCGCTAGCGCAGCTTATCCATACCCATATTCATCAGTTGCACCATGCACATCATCAAACCCATGCATCCGGAAAAACAGTGTCGGTAGGCGTGGTGCGCATGGCCAATATTAACCCAATGGTCGCGCTGACTCGGGCGCTGGTACAGATCTCGCCGGAGCCGGATCATGCGATCTTTATTTGTCCTTACCACTCCCAGTTTCCGCTGGCGTTGCGTTCTTATCGAGAAAGTCGTCTTGATGCGGCGTTAAATCGCCATGATGAAGGGGTGATTTTCGAACAGCCGGAGATTCGTCATGCTATTGAACACTGTGATGCCAAACATCTGATGTTTGTGGTGGTGGGCACGGCGGTGGTGGAAGTAGGACGTGATCACGATTACGACTGGGCCATTGCCGAGCCGAGTTCAATGCGTGCCTTAATTCAGTTGGCGGGGCGGGTACAACGTCACCGTCAGCAACCGCCGACAAGCGCCAATATTCATGTGCTCGATCAGAATGTTCGTGCGCTTAAAGGCCAGCATCCCGCTTATTGTAAGCCAGGCTTTGAAAGCGCGGCTGTCCCGCTCGAAAAAGGTTACAAGGTCACGGTTGATGAGGGACTAACCGCAATTTCCGCCACGCCGCGTATTCAGGAAATCCCCAAGCTGGAAAAATCTGCCTTTATATTTGCGTCGTCGGCAAAAAAAGCGACTAAACCGGTGACCCACTGGGGCGTACAAGAGCACCGTGCGTTGCGCTTTACGTTGGAGTTGACGGGCGGGGAAAAGTATCAACCTGATTTCTTCCGAACCGGTAAGGAAGCCGAGCTATGGTGGAACGATACGCTTGTCAGCCAAGCCGCTGGGCTACGTTCGCCCGGTAAACATGCTAGCTGGAGCGGCGAGCTGATCCGGCGCACCCCGTTTCGTCACAGTCAGCGCCAAGAAAGCTTTGTGCTGGCCTATAACGACGATGACACGCTGGCTTGGCAGCAGTTAGATACCTCACGTTATCCCTACCAATACGCCGATCACTCATATCGCTTTAAACCCGCCGAAATATCGCTCGCAGCCGGTTGCCATTGGTGGTTTGACGTTGATCCGGAAGCTGTTTATCAGCACTTTGCTGACCAACTGGGATGGTCGATTAAAAAATCGAGCCAGCATTTGGGCGAAATACGCCTCGCGGCTGAGCGGGAAGGCCAAAACATCACTTGGTGTTGGCATCCACAACTGGGTGCTTTTCGGGAATAAAGAAAAATTAATGGAACAACAGGATAAAGGAAGCGCTTATGGAACACAGCCTATACGATGCGCTGCTGGCATATATTGAACAGCGCAAACAGGCGAAGCTTGAGCCTTTGCAAAAGGCGCGTGATAAGGCCCTAAAAGCCGCCGCCAGCCAAGAGCAAGAGGCGATCGCCAATGCCGATTACGCAGAGAAAGCTACCCCGATCGAAGCGAAGTTTGAGCCAATTCACTGGGTCACAGACGCTGCGACGCGGGCCAAGCAAATTAGCCTCGCCACCCATTGCCCCAAATTTGTTCACAGTGATGCTAGAGCGAGCAGCATGCTGGTCACTGAGATCGATAAGAGTGAATCTCACTACCTCACCAGCTATTCGCTGACCGAGAAAGCCATTGATGCAGTCGGCAATGCGGCTGCATTAGATGTGGCGCGTTTTTTAAAAATCACTGTGGAAGGGGAGTCACTCATTTCTCAGTTACAAGCCGGCCATATCAACGCACTTAAGCCACTCACTGATGACGCTAACTTGCTAGAGACTTGGCGTGCAGGCTTTTCATTGGCACTGGGTGACCAAGTGTTATCGGCTCATAACTTGATTAAGCAGACCTACTTTCCGGTGAATGAAGGTGAGTACCACCTGCTTTGCCCGCTATATTCATCGAACCTTGCGCACACACTGTATAACAAGGTGCGTGCGACGCGGTATGGCGAGAAAGTGAAAGCGATTCGTGAGGCAAAGAATAAACAGCATTATCACCCAGAGCGGTTAGAAGCCTTTCCGCGTACTGTTAAACAGACCTTTGGCGGCTCTAAACCGCAAAACGTGTCACAACTGAATAGTGAGCGTCATGGCGAGGGCTTTTTGCTCAATGCTGCGCCGCCAAGCTATCAGCAGCAGCCGGAGGATCCAAGCAAGCAAACGAGTATCTTCAACCGCCGTTTAGCCTACCAAACCAGCCATTTAATCCACGACTTTCGTAGCTTTTTGGCGAGTTTAACCGAACGGGACCGCAACTTTGCCACCCGTTATCGGCGCGATCATGACTTTATTCTGCCACTCACTGACCTGGTGTTTGACTATGCCGCGCGGGTTCAGCAGCAAGTACCAGCCGGTTGGAGCCAAGGCACGGATGTTCAAGCGTACCGACTAAAACGTGAACACGCACTTTGGCTGGATGTGTACAACCCCGACGATCAATTTCAGCGAGAGCGTGGCGCACAAGGGTGGCTGGATACTGTCGCCTCTGATTTTGCTGCTTGGTTACTGCGCCAGCTAGAGGACAAACAACACTATCTGCTTGGTGATACGGAGTTCAATTACATCCGCAAAGTGTTCCTAACCCAGCTAAAAGCGTTTGAGCGCGACACGCCTCAATTTGAGGAGATCCGATAATGGCACAGTATCTATTGCTTAAGCACATTGAGGTGCAAAACGCGAATGCGATCGCGGGGCTGACTTATGGTTTTCCGGCGATCACGCACTTTCTCGGCTTTGCCCATGCGCTATCACGTCAACTCCCTGATGCGATGGGATTGCGTTTGGGTGGTGTGACCGTGGTGAGCCACAAAAATAATGTTCATGCACGGCAGCCCAAAGGGTGGGGCGACTATGTTTTTGCCTTAACCCGTAATCCGGTCACCGCCAAAGGTGAAACGGCATCAATCAATGAAGAGGGGCGCATGAATATGCAAGTCTCTTTGCTGATTGAGGTTGAGGGACTGATTGCCGGTGATAAAGCCGCCGCAGCACAGTTGATCGCGGAGGTGAAAGATTTGGCGCCTCAGCGACGGCTCGCAGGTGGACAGATCTTAACCATTGGTGAGGTTGAATTGCTCGCGGACGCAAGTATGCAGAAAAAAGCCTTGCGCCGTCTCATGCCGGGCTTTGCCCTTTGCGACCGGCATGATTATCTCGCCCAGCATCATCAACAGCTATTGCAACACAATGCGCAGGCCAGCTTATTTGATGCTTGGTGTGAGTTTGCCATGCTGACGCACCACGCTGTCGCCGATGGTGAACACGTGCCTAACGATGATGACCAACCCGTGCCGGCGCAATGGCAGCGCGTAGCCAAACCCAAGCCTGGATATTTAGTGCCGATCATGACGGGCTACCGCGCTATTTCCCCTTGTTATGCCGCAGGCGAGGTCGCCAATGTGCGCGATCCGGATGTGCCGGTAAGCTTTGTGGAAGCAGCATACAGCGTGGGAGAGTGGCGCAGCGTACATCGTCTCACCGATATCGACGAGGCATGCTGGCGTTATCACGGTGATTACCCTTGGTACCTTGCCCGCGTGACGGCAGCAACGCATGACGAACCCATTGAACCTGACGTTGTGCCCACAACCGAAGATAACACTGACTTTGACCCCGACTTTTTGTAATTAAGGAGATTTCATCATGGCTGATAAAAAACTGACTACCCCTTCCGTGCTTGCCTTTGAAGCGAAACTGGTTCCTTCGGATGCACTAATGTATGCGGGCAACTGGGAAAAAGGCGATTGGCAACCCATTCAAGTGGGCGAAAAATCAGTGCGAGGCACTATCTCCAACCGCTTAAAAGCGGCCACCGCCAATGATCCCGCTAAGCTAGATGCGGAAGTATCTAAAGCGAACCTACAAACGGTCGATGTTGCGGCACTACCGCATGATGCCGATACGCTCAAAGTGACGTTCTCACTGCGTGTGCTCAGCGGACTACATGTACCGTCAACCTGTAACAATCCGGACTATCAGCAAGCGTTGGCTGATAAAGTGCGTGACTATCAATCAGAAACCGGTTTTAAAGAGCTGGCGCAACGTTACGCACACAACATTGCCAATGGGCGTTTTTTGTGGCGCAACCGTGTCGGTGCCGAGCAAGTTAAGGTGGTGGTCACCGCAGGCGAGAAGCAATTTAACTTTGATAGCTACGAATTTAGCTTGCACGATTTTGACGCGCACCCGGATGTCACCGCGCTGGCAGAGGTGATCCAATATGGCTTAACAGAAGCGCATGCGCTTATTCATGTTGAAGCCTACTGCCAACTGGGCGAAGGGCAAGCGGTCTACCCCTCTCAAGAGCTGGTAATGGGCGGCGGTAAAGGCGACAAAAGTAAATTCTTGTATCAATTAGATGGCCAAGCCGCGATGCACTCACAAAAAATCGGCAACGCGCTGCGCACTATTGATACTTGGCATCCTGCCTATGACGAAGTGGGCGCAATCGCTATCGAACCTTATGGCTCGGTGACTAACCGAGGGGCGGCGTATCGTCAGCCCAAAGAAAAGAACGACTTTTACAACTTGCTCGATGGATGGATGTTAAAAGACAAAACCCCAACGCTCGAACAGCAGCATTACATTATGGCGATGCTGATCCGCGGCGGCGTGTTTGGCGCGTAAGGAGGCACAATGCAGTATTACATTGATATCACCTTATTGCCCGACACCGATATTTCGACAGATTTTCTCTGGCACAAGGTGTTTCAGCAAGTGCACATTGCCTTGGCAGAAAACAAAATCGGACCGAATCAATCGGCCATTGCGGTGGGTTTTCCGGACTATCGCCAAGGAGATTTCCCACTCGGTCATCGGTTGCGCTTGTTTGCGCAAACCGAGGCGGCATTTGAGCAGCTGAATATTCATCGATGGCTGTCTCGCTTAACCGATTATGTACATATTAAAGCGGTCAAGCCCGTGCCAGAAGGGGTGCAAGACTATGCCTACTTCAAACGTTGGAACTACAAATCGCCGCAGCGACTGTATAAAAACCTCGACCGGCGTGCGGCCGCGATTGCCAGCAAAAATGGTTACGATGAGGAGGAGGTAAAGCGTCGTTTGTTGGAAAACATCAAAACGGACGACAAACGCTGGTCGCTGCCTTTTATTCAAGTCACCAGTCTGTCGAGCCAAAAACGAGTAGGGCAGCCAAATACCGAGTTTGCTTTGTATATTGAACGGGAACTGACTAAACAGCCGCCAAGCAACGGCCAACCATTCACCTGTTATGGGCTAAGCCGACGCGAACCCGACCAGCAATCTGCGGTGCCGTGTTTTTGAGGGGGAAACCCCTCTTTACCCCTTCTTTTTGGGCTCTTTAAAAATAAACTTTAAATACAGCTAGTTACGGCAGGCCGTTTTTAACAAGGGTAAAAGGCGATTTTTATCCTAACGGCCTGTTGTTACTGACGATTGTTAGGTTATTCTATTGTTCACTGCCGCACAGGCAGCTTAGAAAGTCACCGTCGGCGGAGTTCGCGGACGTGCGCGGTTCACTGCCGCACAGGCAGCTTAGAAATACATCAAGATATTGAAATCAATCCAGACTTTGTTCACTGCCGCACAGGCAGCTTAGAAAGCGTGTTGGCTTAATCAGTCTTACAGTCATAGGTTCACTGCCGCACAGGCAGCTTAGAAATTTCCCCATCTTTACTTACTCCAAATCAAGGCGTTCACTGCCGCACAGGCAGCTTAGAAATTGCAAACTACTCTCGACATTCGCCCTGGGACGTTCACTGCCGCACAGGCAGCTTAGAAAAATATTGTCTTGGATGTATCCGGTCAGTTGGTGTTCACTGCCGCACAGGCAGCTTAGAAAAGTGAGCGCCACTGCACACGCGAGCAGGCTTTGTTCACTGCCGCACAGGCAGCTTAGAAACAGATACTCAATGCCGCTCTGCAAACGCGCACGTTCACTGCCGCACAGGCAGCTTAGAAAAATAGTGCAATCATGGCGCTTATTATCTGATTGTTCACTGCCGCACAGGCAGCTTAGAAATCAAACATAGTTGTTAAAGGGCTTGATAAAGTGTTCACTGCCGCACAGGCAGCTTAGAAAACCCCATGACAAACGTGTTCACTGCCGCACAGGCAGCTTAGAAATCACCAATAGGGTACTCTGCTTTGCCGCGGTAGTTCACTGCCGCACAGGCAGCTTAGAAAAAACATGTTCTTAGCCACCTCAACCGGCGAGTGTTCACTGCCGCATAGGCAGCTTAGAAATGGGACAACCATTATGATTGGCGGCGCAGTCAGTTCACTGCCGCATAGGCAGCTTAGAAAAGTATGTTGTGCAAATTGCTTGTTTGGTCGATGTTCACTGCCGCATAGGCAGCTTAGAAAAAACACTCGAGACATCGAAAAGTTTGCCAGTGGTTCACTGCCGCATAGGCAGCTTAGAAATTCTAGCTCATCGGGTGTGCGTAACAGCTTTAAGTTCACTGCCGCATAGGCAGCTTAATTGTGTCAATAAGGGTCACCCTTAAATGGTTGACCTATATTCATTTTTTAACCATGCAAACCATGTTAAATTAGTGAGCTGTATGAAAGAGTAGCCATACTTTGCCTAGCTTGTCGCCTGACAAATGGAGTGTTGGAATGCGAAGAAAAACGAAGCGCAAAGACTTTGCAGCGCTTAATGAGAAGTTAGCCTCTCTGAAGCAGAAAGCGCAAAAGAGTGATGACAATCGCTGGGAAAGCTACGAATGCCAGCTTGTCACTCCCATGTATGGCGGCGGTGTGCTCGCTGGAGAAACTGATCAAGCCATGCCTATTCGCGCGAGTGCGATTCGTGGTCATTTGCGCTTTTGGTGGCGTATCGCGTGTGTTCCGGACAACCCTGAAAAACTACGCAGCGCGGAAGAAGCCATTTGGGGTGGTATTGGTGACCATGGAGCAAAGGCGAGCAAGGTGAGTGTTTATGTTGACTGTCCCAAGAATAGGTTGGAGACAATATCAACAAAACGTCTCAATGGTAGAGGCGTGAAGTATCTTCTTGGGGTGGCCGAACATACATCTTGTTTAAATAGTGGTTTTAGGTTCACCCTGTCTATTCGTTACCCAGACGCAATTAAGGAAGATGTTGAGACAGCGTTACGCTGGTGGGCGTCTTTTGGCGGCATCGGTGGCAGGACGCGCCGAGGGTTCGGTGCGATAAAGATAGCGGGCATCGACAGCATATCAACGCAAGACATGCCCGATAGCATGACGTTATCTTTTGTCTCGAGTGCCAGTGGCAAAAAATATTTCGAGTCAGCGGAAAAGGCGTGGGAAGCGGCAGCGTTTTCACTCTATAAGTTTCGACAGGGAGAAGGGATAGGCCGAAATCAGGGTAATCAAGACAAACGTCCCGGACGTAGCTATTGGCCGGAGCCAGATCAGCTTCGAAGRATGATTAAAAAACATAAAATTAATCATGAACCGGAACACCCCGCGGGAAATGCGTTTCCGAGAGCGGCATTTGGCATGCCAATTATCTTTGATTTTAACGATAAAACCCAAAAAGAGCCGCCAAAGATGACGCTGACACCGCAAAGTAAAGAGCGGATGGCCAGTCCTCTTATTATTCGACCATACACAGATGGTGACCGGTGGTGTGCGATAGCGCTACTTCTACCGAGCTGGCAACGTGCCTTATCAGCCGACTTGGACTTATCGCTTACATCACAACAAGATGAAGAGGCCTACCAAAAAAAATTATCGGCAGCACTAGCAAAAGAGTCCCCGCAGAACTGGCCATCTTCTGAGCATGAGCGGGATGAATTGGCAAAGCGCATTCCGCCCATGAACGATAATGGTCGCTTACGTGCTAACGATCCACTCCACGCATTTCTAGATTTTTTCGAAAAGGGATAATTGATGACGGACTATTTAGTCGCGATCAGCGTTGGCCCAGTCCAAAGCTTGATTGAAGCAGGGAGACGCTCACAAGATTTGTGGTGTGGCTCGTGGCTGTTGTCGCAAGTCGCGAGTGCAATAGCCGCTGAGCTAGATGGAAAACCGCATTGCTCGCGTATTTTTCCAAGCCCTCATCTTAACGTCAGTGAGCAGGCTGAGGGCGGGGAGCCTGAAGCCAACATCGCAAATGTTGTGCGTGCGGTTGTCAGCGCGAACAATGAAGAAGCATTAAAGCAACAGATTGCACGAGCGAAGCAGGCAGCAACCTCAAAACTCGGGGCCATTTTTTCTGACGTATTAGACAGAGAAAACTTACGTGAAGTGGGTATCGAACCCGAATATTGGGCGCAACAACAAAAAGATATTCTAGAAATGTTTGCGGCATGGGTGGCATTTAAACCTGATGACTACCAATCCGCGTCTCAGCGTCTTGGGGAGCTGTTGCACGCGCGTAAGCGAACACGTGATTTTTTGCCCATGCAAGATGACCGTTCAGGGCTGCACAAATCGACGCTGGATGGCGCGAATAACGCGCTCACGCATGCGTTAACCAATAAAACCGTGGCGAAAAAGCTGAATCTCAGCCCCGATGAGGTTGAGAGAAAGAAACGTATATTAGGCCTGACAGATGAAGAGTCACTAGATGCGCTCGGGATCGTTAAGCGCCTTGCTGGTAAACATGAGCAATTCACGCCGTTTAGTCGTGTAGTCGTCGACCCTTGGTTACAAAGCTTACCTGATGACTATTTGCAAAAGCTTAATGATCTTTATAAGCCTTTTTATGAAGCGAAGCGCGTTACCGCAGTGAAAGGTAACCAAGGCTATTATCAAAAATTTCCTTATGACGGTGAATACCTCTTTGCGAGCCGGCTCGAGGCATCGTCGTTTGACGATGAAAACGCGTATCAAGCACTGCGCGACTTTTTAACTAAAGATGTTGTGGCTCAGTATGGAGAACCCGTCCCTTACGGCGTGTTACTTAAAGCGGATGGCGACCGAATGGGGGAGTTATTTGCGCAAGCGGATAACACAACCCAATCCATTAATATTTCAGATGCATTGCATCGGTTTGCGAGTGATGTGCGCGCGATGATTCGAGAGTTTGGTGGTCATGCGATTTATACCGGCGGCGACGATATTTTAGCGTTCTTGCCACTACACCGAGCAATACTGTGCGCTCAGAAACTAGCTAATCACTTTACCGCTGCTATGAATGCCGTTATCCAGAACAACTTTAACAACCCACAAATGGTCGCGCCGACACTGTCGGTTGGCTTAGCGATTGGGCATTTTGTTCAGCCTATGCGCCAGCTACGTCAGCGTGCAATAGCAGCAGAAAAACACGCAAAAGGGAATGACGAGCAAGCGCCAAGAAATGCACTCGCCGTGCATTTAGGGATCCGTTCAGGCCATGAAATTACATGGCGCTGTCGCTGGGACGATTCAACGATACTTGATGCATTTTCAGCCTTTGTTGAGGCTTTTTCGCAAGACCTTATGCCTACGCGAATTATGCAAGATATACGTAATATGGCCCACCAATTGAAGTGGCTCGAGAATGAAAACGGGCCTGATGTGAGTGATATTCGTCGCAGTGAACTCGAACGTATGTTGGTGCGTGCGGCGTTTGCGCACAATCATACTACGAAAGAGCGAGAAAGCGGCGAGATGCAAGGGCGTATCCACACACTAAAAGAGCATCTTAGAACGCAGGCATCGCGTTATTCGTTGGATGAACTCGCGAATCAATTGATATTGGCTCGGTGGATAAGTGCGAAAACAGCCAAGGATATTGGAGGGGAAGATTAATCATGCAGTATTATCTTATCAAACCACGAGATCCTTTGATTATTCGCTCAAGTCGGCCATTTGAGGAAATATCCGATGCGCAGGCGGCACGATTTCCGCCTCCTTCAACGGTCGCCGGCGCATTACGCAACATTCATGCGCGCAGTACGGGAAAACCGCTGAATGAAGACTTGTTGATGCTTTCGGTGACAGGGCCGTTAGCCGTAAAGATGCCCATCAATGGTAACGCGCCCAGTGAAGAAAACATACTGGTGCCAAAGCCTGCGGATGTGCAGTACGTGCATGATCGTAAAGCGGATACGGTCGTGTTGGCACGATCAAAACCTGTAAAGCCCAATAGTGGAGAAGGGTGCGATCTACCCAATGGACTTTGGCCGTTATTGAGTGACACCGCGCACCAAGGTAAACCCGTATCCGGACCAAATTGGTGGTCGTTCCATGATTTATTAGCGTGGCGAAGAGGGGACGCGTTAAGTGCTCGACAGATTCAGCAAAACGGCTGGACCCCGGCTGATCCGGATATTCGCACGCATATATCGGTGAACAATCAAAGCCGTCAGGCGGAGTCAGGAAAGATTTTTCAAACCACAGGGTTAACGATGTGGCAAAGACCGAGCAAAGCCCAACCGTTTCCTGACGAAAGGATTGGGCTTTTGGCAGGGATTGATGGTGACATCAGTTTACCTCTGTTGAACCTTGGCGGCGAGCGTCGTTTAGCAAATATCGTGTCCTCGTCTATTTGGCCCGCGAGGCCAGCTGATTTAGTTGACTCCATTATCAACCGTGGCGCGTTTACCCTCACGCTTTTAACGCCGGCGCTATTTAATGGTGGTTGGCTGCCGCATTGGCTGGACCAAGAAACGCTGATGGGCACGCCCCCGTGCTGTCAAACGCTGCAAGTGCGCTTGCGTGCCGCCGCGCTTGAGCGTTGGCTACCGCAGTCTGGTTGGGACTTGGCGAATCGACGTCCACGGGCGGCACAGAAAATGATCCCACCTGGGGCGACTTATTGGTTTGACATTGTTGGCGAGGCACCTGAAGCGGACATTGAAGCATTGTGGTTCGCTCATGTGTGCGATGAGGCACAGCATAATCGTAATGGCTTCGGCTTAGCGCTTCCTGCTGCTGATTCGGTCAATTCTTAACATCATTTCAAGGGACGAAATTTATGTCTTTTCACGTCTATCACTTGTTTAGCCATACCATTTTACATTGTGGCGCAGGCCAGTCTGTCGGCATTGTTGATCAACCCATTGCGCGTGAACGTGCGTCTTATCTCCCGATCGTGCCAGGGTCAACGGTGCGAGGTGTATTAAAAGCTCAAGTAAGCGATACAGAATCAGTTGCAGAGTCAAGTGCCTTACAAGGTCTAACCGAATCACTCTTTGGCGCCAGCACCTCCAACGACGGCCGAGCGGGTGCGCTGTCGATCACTGATGCGCATTTGCTATTGCTGCCTGTTCGAACGGTTTATGGCATTTTGGCGTATGCGACCTGTCCATTTATTTTACAACGATACAAACAGGATCGAGAACTTGATTTCTCACTTCCGATGCCGTCAGAAAAACAAGCACTGTGTCCAAATGATAACCCCAACCATCAAGATAATGTGATGGTGTTGGAGGACTTAGATTTAGATGCTCAAACCAGTGGCGATGTCGAACCCTGGGCGAAAGATATTGCACAGTGTATATATCCGGATAACGAAGAGCTTAGGGAGAGCATGCGCAAACGGATCGTTGTATTGCCCGATACCGTCTTTTCGTTTTTGGCTGAAACGGCCACTGAAATTCGCACGCGTATTCGCATTAAGGAAACGACGGGGGGAGTAGAAAACGGCGCACTTTGGTCCGAAGAAAGCTTGCCTGCTGAAAGTATCCTTTGGGGCGTGTATTCGGTAGATCATAACCGCTGTCATGAGCAATATGTGCGTGAATTGAACCATATCCTGAAAGAAAAGCCGTTGCTACAAATGGGCGGAAATATGGGAACTGGCAGTGGTTTAGTGCAGTTCATCTCCCTAGAAGATAAGGGAGAGTAAATGATGGAATCACGCAGCCAAAAGATCGCTATCGAAGCCTTTGCGCGAATCAAAGACAAAGAGCATCAGTCGTATACGGAAGAAGCGAAGAAAAAATACGCAACATTAGTGCATAAACTGCCTGCAATGTTGCTGCAAAATGGTTTAACCCAAACCACTGGATTTTTACTTGCTAAAAATGAGGCTCACCACAGCGATTTGCTCACAGATTTAAGGCTTGTTATTGAAGCGTTAGCGACTCATCAATACCAAGATAATGTGACTTTTCACGAGGCAATCATTCACTTAGAGCTCCCTCAAACACTAGCGATGACGCGTAATGTACTCGCGATTGCTGGTTGGCTTCGACGTTACGTGCAAGGTGTGTGGAACATCGGCGCTGATGATGAAGGTTTAAACTAAACGGCACTTGAGGAGAAATAACCATGGTTGCACTGGTCCGCAAAAAGGTAGACGCGCCGTTTCGAAGCAGCAACTGCATCAACCCTAGTTTATTGCTTGAAAAGGGCTTGCTATCGCTTGACGGAGAGAACTCCAAAAAGGAACACCTGCAAAAGCTAGTCGCCTTACCAGCCTCTGCTGAGTACAAAACGGCATTTAATCGTTGGTTCGATCTGACCGGCGATGACAGCCGATTTCAACAAGCTGCGTTCACGCTAAAAAACCGTCTGTTGATAGGCATGAATGGTAATGCTGGCCTCGAAACAGGGTGCTGTCTCAGCCGTAACTATGGCATGCCGTACATTCCCGGTTCGAGCGTAAAAGGCGTGGTACGTAACTGGGCAAACAGTAACCTAAAAGCGTTTTCTGACGATATTGAGGAATTACTGGGCACCGACGACAGTGAACAACCGAGCCGTATCTCGGGCACGGTGACGTTTCACGACGCTTGGTGGATACCCAAAGACGGCGGCAAGCCGTTTGTGCTTGATGTGGTCACAACGCACCACCAAGCCTACTACAATGGCAGTCAAGATAAGCCATCAGATACAGATGATACAGATAGCCCGATCCCAAACCATTTATTAGCGGTGCAGGGTAGCTTTCTATTTGTGTTGGAAGGTGAGCCTGAGGCAGTACAAACATGCCAACGGATGCTAGAAGAAGCACTTGAACATAATGGCATCGGCGCAAAAACCGCTGCTGGGTATGGGTATATGTCGCAATCACAAACACTCATTGACGAGAAAAAGAGTGAGCTGATAAGGCTCGAAGAGGAAGTGAAATTCGCTGCAATGACCAAAGAAGAAAGATATATTTTTTCGATGAGGTCTGAACTCAATGCT
Source organism: Salinivibrio sp. IB574 (assembly GCF_001996205.1). Lineage (NCBI taxonomy): Bacteria > Pseudomonadati > Pseudomonadota > Gammaproteobacteria > Vibrionales > Vibrionaceae > Salinivibrio > Salinivibrio sp. IB574. The sequence continues at coordinate 159,094 of NZ_MUFN01000001.1, forward strand.
CAAATTGAAGAAAATAAGCCAGATTCATCTGGATTATTACGGGAGCAAATAAAAAACGCTATTGAAAATGGCAAGAGCTGGGATGATAAAGACAAACTGGCCTTGCAAGACCTTGTGAGGCAGTGTGTGCGGTTTTGGGATCCGAAAAAGAAAAATAAAAAACTCAAAGATTTAATT